>JABIXC010000010.1 GCA_018666775.1 Rhodospirillales bacterium
CAAACGGAAAACCATGGAAACCCGGCGCTTGCAATACCGCAAATACGCCGCTTAATATGATCAACCAGATGGGCCAGACCCTCTCTTAGATCAGGCCGCCAGATGTTCCATTTTATATGACGACGGACAGACGTTGTTCTAACGGGCTAGCCATGAGGCCCGGTTTCGCCTAAAAAATTGTATTGGACTGGCGCCGCACACTTGGTGGCTTGATGAGGGATGAGGGACGAATAACCATGGTGAAGACGAAAGCAAAGACGCGGCATTGGTCACATGACGTGCACAGCGTTCTGAAAAAAGCGGATGTGCGCCAGGTGGCCTATGTGCCCGATGGCGGTTTGGCGAAGCTGATTGATCTTTGCAATGGCGATAAAAAAATGCGCTCAGTGGTGCTGACCACAGAGGAAGAGGGCATCGCACAAATGGCCGGTGCCTGGCTCGGCGGCCAGCGCGGCGTGTTCCTAACCCAATCGGGCGGTGTTGGCAACTGCATCAACATGTTTTCAATGATCCAGGAATGCCGCATTCCGTTGCTCGCCATTGTGTCGATGCGCGGCCAGTGGGGTGAGGCCTACCCATGGCAAATTCCAATGGGCCAGTCGACCCGTGCAGCGCTTGAGGCCGCCAATGTTATCGTCCAACCGGTCGATCGCGCCGATGAAATCGCCGAGACTGTTGAGGCGGCGGCTCGGATGGCTTATGACGGCAATCGCGCCGTCGCGGTGATTATATCCCAGCGAATTACCAAGAGCGGGGGGCGGGGCTGATGGCGATGCGAAAGACAAAAGCAGCGAAAATCACACTGAAGCGCCGCGATGTGGTGAAACGTATTTTAAGCCAGCGGGGCGATGCGGCGGTGGTCACCGGCATCGGCAACGCCGTGCATGACGTGGCATCGTGTGGCGATGATGCGCGCAATATGTATCTGGGCGGCATCATGGGTGGCGCATCCATGGTCGCGTTCGGCGTGGCGCTGGCCCAGCCCAAACGCCGCGTGCTGGTGATTACGGGTGATGGGGAATTGCTGGCCGGCATCGGCAGCTTACTCACCATCGGCGTTGAAAAGCCTAAAAACCTGGCCATCGTGGTGCTTGATAACCAGGCCTATGGCGCGACCGGAAACCAACTTACCCATACGGCGGCTGGCGTCGATCTGGTCGCCATTGCGAAAGCATCGGGCTTTACCAGCACTGCGCTGATCACCGACACCGCCGGCATTGATGCCGCCATGGCCGATATTCATGATCGCCCCGGCCCCTATTTTGCCGTGGTCAAGGTGAAGACCGTGACCGGGCCTAGGCTCGACATATCGCGCGATGGCACCTATATATCGCGCCGTTTCCGCACGGCGATGACGGGCGAGGAAGGCTGGTAGAGTCCAAGCAAAAGCCCCCGCTGCAGGGCAGCGGGGGCTTGATGCATCTGTCGTTTTGGTGACGGTATGCTAGTGGACGCGATCTTCTTCCGTCAGGTCCAGCTTGAAGAGATCCATGGCATTGTCCCATGTGTAGCGGCGGCGTTGATCACCGGATAAATCCTTCAATTGACGCTCAACGACCTGGCGTGAATGGGGGAAGGTCATGTTGAAATGCGGGTAGTCGTTTGACCACATGCAATTCTTCTCTCCCCACCATGATAACGAACGGGTTCCGACGAAGTCTTCGAGGAAGGTGCCGTAAACGTGCTCTGCGAAGATCTCGCTGGGCTTGCGGTTGATGGGGATCGGGTAGGAATCGCGGTGACGCGCGAAATAGTAATCCCATTGTTGGAGAAGGAACGGAATCCAACCAATCTCGCTCTCGGCAAGCAAGAGCTTGAGCTTTGGGTGGCGCTCGAAGTAGCCATAGAAGATCATGTCAAACAGGGTATTGGCCGAATCATGGGTTTTCGTATTCGTGGAATCCTTGATCCCTTCGACGTTCCGCTTGTGCCCTGTCTTCATATAGCCATGTCCGGTCAGAATATGGCAGATCACCGGCTGGTCTGCTTCGGCGCAAGCGGCGAAGATCGGGTCGTAATGCTCGGTATTGGAGAAGGGAAGCTGGGGATCGGGCACCTGCCAAATCACGGCACCCCGCAGGCCCTTATCAATGGATCGGTGCAATTCCTTCACGGCGGCCTTTGGGTCGTAAACCGAGATCAAGGGCGTGCCGACAAGGCGCTTGGGATCTGGGGCGCACCAATCGGTCAGCCAATCATTATAGAGCTTGAACCCTTCTTCCTGGAGTTCAACATCATCGATCCCATAAAGCGCCATGCCATAATTGGGGAACAGAATTTCTGCGGCAACGCCGTCGTTGTTCTGGTCTTCCAGACGAAGGTTCGCGTCCAGCGCGCCCGGAGGCGAGTTGCGGAAGGGCACATTCGGCAGTTTTTCGCTCAGACGTTTCGGCAATTCCTGCCAAAGTTCATCCGGCTCCATAACATGAGAATCGGTGGAAATCATTTTTGGCATTGTGGCCAATTGTGCGTCACTCAACGGATCGCCGACAAGGGTCCGGCGCGGAAAGGTCTTTGCTTGCTCTTCCGACATGCCTGCAAACTTGGTGGCATCCACGGGTAATTCTGCCATTTTTCACTCCCATAATAATTGTTTGATTATCGGCCGGCGTTGCTGCGCGGCCAAACTTAAAGGCGCGATGGCGAATGGCCGCCGCGTTTCTGACTCTTGATATCTGCCCTAATCGGCGGGGAAAAACTTTCCTTCAGCAATAGTACGCTTCTTGGAGGATTCGCCGTTCTTCTTGGCGCTGCCAACTTTGACCTCGCCATTGGCAAATGATGTTTTGGCGATAACGTCTTTCGGCGTACCAAATGATGTCAGATCATCAAGGCCGGTTTCGGTGCGCACACCGCCCCCGACTCGCAACATCACAAGATTTTCCGCTTCATCTGCCACGAATTTGTACTGGGCGTCCTTTGGCAACATCACGCCTTCGTATTTGCCAACTTCCTGGGTGCGGCCATCGCCAAAGGTGAAGGTCGCCTTGCCCTGCAAGATGATAAAGGAATGATCTTCACCGCCGTGAGAATGGAGCGCATTTTCGCCGCCGCTGGCGTAAACCTTGAGGTTCACCCAAAGGTTCTCTGCTGTGGCCAGTGGCTCGTACGAGGTTCCCTGCTCCAACATTGGCGTATCGCGCAGCGAGAACAATTTTTCCTTGTCCGTGGCGACATTAGGGGTTCTTTCAAAAATTCTTACATCATCCATTGGGGCATCTCCTCATCATTTGCTTAGGTATCTAATAGCCTTTCCCGCCCTTTTTTGCAACCCGTTTGTCGCCCTGCAGGCCACGTTGTCTTCTTGCATGGGATGCAGGCAGGGGGTGCAGAATGCCCGGTTTTACGCCATTAAATAGACAGTACCGGACCTGTTTTTGGTGATTTTTGGGGGGGGTCAATTCTGGTTGAAAAGACGCAAGATATCGTGATGGCCTTCTTGTCGGGCGTAATCACTGGCGGTCTTGCCAAAACGGTTCTTTGGGGTTTGATCGGCCCCGGCCTGTAAAAGCGCCTTTGCGGCACCCATATGCCCATTCCAGGCTGCCCGCATGAGGGGGGTAAAGCCATCCCCATCACGTATGTTGACGTGCGCCCCGGCCTTGATCAGGGTTGGGATGATATTGCCATGACCATTGATGGCGGCCCATGCCAATGCGCCCCTGCCATTGGCATCAAGGCGATCGACCTGGGCACCGGCATGCAACAGGGTTGAAACGATGCCGTTATATCCCCGCCATGCCGCTTCGATCAGCGGGGTCCGGCCGTCTTTATCCCCGGTATCAGGATCGGCGTCCTGGGCCAAAAGAAGATGGATTTGTTCAACATCTCCCACTTTTGCTGCCACCTGAAGTTTCTTGCTCAACCCCTTTTGGACGGCAGGCGAATGTGTCGCCAACATGGAGATGATTTTTTCAAGCTCCAATTGTTGTCTGCGCGCTTTGATCTTGTCTTGGGGCGCCATCAACTTTGCCAGTTGATCGCGGGCCGTATGGGCAGCTTTGATGCCGTGCTTTTCCGCAGCGCCCAGCCAGGCATGTGCCTTGGCAAGATCAGGGTCCGGGGTATCTTGGGCCGCCAACATGGCCAGCACCATCTGAGACGGGCTGTGGCCTGCCAATGCGGCATGGTTGAGATATTGCTTTGCCAATGCGGCATCCGTCGCAATTTCGGCTTTCTTGTGGTCCTTGGTCAGATAATGCTCGGCCAACGAAAACTGGGCATGGGGGTACCCTTCTTTTGCCAATTGTTCGATGTTGCGAGAAATGCTGCGCTGCTCTTTCGTTTTGGCTTTTGTTTTGGCTTTTGTTTCTGTTGTGGGTTTCTGCTTTAACATTGCCATGCGCAAGGTCTCAAGGCGGCGAACGGACTTTCCGATTTGGCCGAAGATTTTTGAAATTTTCTCCGGACGCGATTCCAGGTGCTCAGCATTTGCATCCAAAAGCTTGGCACTTGCTTGATCGCGTAATTGTTTTGTGACTGCCTTGCGCATTTCATTGCCGCGGGCCAATTGCACCGATGATGTCGCATTGGCGTTTGATTGATGTCCGGGCTGTTCGTTTTCTGTCTTGCTCTTCAGGCTGAGCCAGGGCCGCAGTTTGGTTTTGGTGACGGCAGCGCTTTTTGACAGTTTTGTAACGTTGCTTTTAGTAATCTCGCTTGCGCCAGTTTGTTTTTGAAGTGCGGCCATCGCAATTTCAGCCCTTGCAATGGTGTCCTGAACATCTTTCGACAGATTCTTGATGGTCAGCATCTCCACCTTCACAGGATCTTTCATGGCGGTTATTTTTGCGTTGGCATCGAACATGCCACTCATCAACGCACCCATGGATACAACCACAATCAGCGCACCCGCGACGGCAGCAATGGTCATGGCGGAGGTGATCAACAACCAAAACGCACCGAACAGCATCGTCAGAAATAAAATGAATGCGATGATTCCGGAAACCAGACCCAAAGCCGCATCCCCTGAAACAGCTTCAAAGGTAAAAAGGCCTAAAACAAGGTGCAGCGCCACTGACATGGCGATTGCTTTGGTCATCCCCCGGCTTCCTCATCGTATTTTTACGAGCACCCCATTATACAATATTTTCAAAAAACTCGTAATCATGATTAATTTATGGTTAACCCCTTAGGGGATGGCTTATTTCAAAGATCATTGGGCGGGGAAAATCCCCCTTATCCGGGCTTTTTGGGTCAATGGGGTTGCGGTTTTGGCGCTGTGCCTATTGGCAGGTGAAATCTGGGCCAGGGTTTCGACCCTCTTGCCCCATAGCGAAATCATCATCACCAGCCTTATTTTGAAAGGCTTGGCGTTGGTGGTTGGCATCTGGCAATGGGTTGGAATTTATCGATCCGCCACCCGTGCGGCACGTTCTTTTGTCCCCCATATCGCAATCTTGGTTGCCACCGTGGTGGCCCTTGGCGGGGTGGGGTATGTCGCCCTCACGGCGAAGCAACACATCCAGATTTTGCAGGCACGCTTTAATCCGGCGCTCGATCATTTCAAAGTGTATCGGGATAACAAGACGGACCTTGTGCTGGTTGGCGCGATCAATGATCAATCCGCTGCTTTGGTGGTGGTGGCCCTTCGTGATCCAGCGATCAAGGTGCTGCGGATTTCAAGCCATGGCGGCTTGGTATTTCCTGCGGCCAAGCTGGCGGCGGTCATCTCTAAATATAAAATTGCGGTTCTGGCCGAAGACCGGTGCCAATCGGTTTGCGTGCTGGTGCTTGCGGCATCGCCAAAGGGCATTGTGGCAGAAGCAACGAACATCGCCTTTCATCAGGTCGGCAGGTCGTATGCTGATGCGTCCCCCCTCACCAAAGCGGAAACCAATGCCGCCAGCCTTTATCTGGGTCTGTTCCGGAAATATGGCATTGCCCGATGGGCCATCGGTGAAATGTCTTCAAAGCCCATCTGGAAACCAAATATGGATACATTGGTTCGCATGGGGCTGGTTGATTTTGTCTATCTGAAAAGAAAAGAGAAAATTATCAGGGCGCACAAATATTGCCAAAACCCAAAAAATCGCTGTGCGGCGCCCCCGGCCCCGGCACACTAAGCCCTGTCTCGTCTGCGTTGGGCGGCCCGAATTATTCCATCCATCCCGCGCACTTTCCATTGTCCTCCCCGCGTTGATCGTTATCATCATGCGCAACCTGTCCGTCACCCAGATGATCGCGTTTGGTCATGGGGGAACGAGAAGCAGGGGCATTTGATTTTTAATAGGGGGACGCAAATATGGGACGCACGATCGCACTGGTCTATGGGGCCATCAGTTATTTACTTTTTTTTGCAACCTTTCTTTATTCTATCGGGTTCGTTGGCAACCAAGTCGTGCCGAAAGCCATCGATAGCGGGGTTTCGGGAAACATCTTTGATGCCATCGTCCTTAATGTCGCGTTGTTGTCTATTTTCGCCGTCCAACACAGCATCATGGCGCGCCCCGGCTTTAAGGCATGGTGGACCCGGATCATATCAAAGGCCGTAGAACGCAGCACCTTCGTCCTGCTGACCAGCCTGATTTTGGCCCTTATTTTCTGGAAGTGGCAGCCCATGGGCGACATCGTCTGGTCGGTGGAAAACCAGATCGGCGTGATCGCGCTGTGGACGATCTTCGGCATTGGCTGGCTGGTCGTTCTGGTGTCGACCTTCATGATCAACCACTTTGATCTGTTCGGCCTCACACAGGTTTACGATAATTTTAAGGGCCGCGAATCATCCCCCCCCAAATTCATGGTATTGGGCCTGTACAAGGTGGTCCGCCATCCCATCATGCTGGGCTTCATTATCGCCTTTTGGGCGACCCCGGTCATGACCATGGGCCACCTGCTCTTTGCCGCCGTCACCACTGCCTACATCCTGCTCTCGCTTTCATTATTAGAAGAACGCGACCTCGTCGCAGAACTCGGCGACGCCTACACCGACTACCAATCCCGGGTCCCCATGATCTTCCCCACGGGCTCCAAAAAATAGGCAGGTGAGGCGGCGGGCCCCAATATTTATTTAGCCACTGTAATTCTCGTGTTTTATCTTTTCATCCGACCCGGTCCGCCAGTATCTCAAAATCATCTATTGCCACCGCCCCGATCTGCCCGCGCACTTGAGCGTCACCACACCCCCATAAAACCTCACCCCACTTCGTAACTTCTGCTTTGCAGGCGGTGCCCTCTGGATTAGCTTGTTTTCGCCGTCATTGATCCTGTTGAGGGTTGATGCAAAAAATTCTATGGAGAGATGCCTGTGGCTGATGCGCCCAGCGTGACCGATCAGCCGCCGGCCCAGCCAGCGCCTGAGCCCCCGGCAAGCGCCATTTACGCCACGTATGGCGTAGGGTTTGCGGGCAATGGGGTGGCTATGATGCTGAAGGTCCTTATTCCGCTTTGGGCCATAGAGCTGCAATTTTCGGCGAGCCAGATCGGGATTGCCATTGGCTTGTCGTCGTTGATGCCGTTCCTGCTGTCCATCCATGGCGGCGTGTTGATGGATCGGTTGGGGGTGCGCCGGGTGACCATTGCTTATGCGCTGATCACCGCCATTGTGTGTCCGCTGTATCCGTTCTTTCCATTTTTTGGCGCGGTGCTGGGATTGCAGCTGTTTACAGGCCTGTCTTCTTCGATGGTTTGGGTCGGGGCGCAGTCTTTGATCATTGGCTATACCAAGGGCAAGACGACCCTGATCGCCCGGTTTTCTGTTGCCGCGCGCACCGGCACCTTGTTGGGCCCGGTGGTCATTGGTGCGATGTGGGATCTGGCGGGTCCCTTTGGCGCGTTCTCCTTTGTGGGCGGGTGTGCGCTTTTGGTGCTGGTCGTTTTGCGGATGGTGCCGACCACAACTGAACCCGCAACCGTATCAGCCCCCGCCCCAGAACCGGTCAAAATCAAGCTCTGGGATTTGATGCCTAAATGGAAAGACTATGCAGGCGCTTTTTCCCTGATCGCCATCCCGGCGGTGGCCTTTGTGGTCGCCATGACGGCGTTGCGCAATTCATCGACCGGCATTCAGACCTCTTTTTATATCGTCTATCTGAAGGAAATCGGGTTCTTCGGCACCCTGATTGGGGTGTTGGTTGGCCTGTCTGAAGGTGCGGGTATTTTTGGTGCCCTGATCGCTGGGTGGTGGGAAAAGTATATCCGGCCCCATTGGGTTTTGATCGGGTTTGTCATTATGTCGCTGGCGTTTGTGTCCATCACGCCGCTTTTGGGCGGCACATTTTTGCTGTTGGCCTTGGCCACCGCAGGGCGGGGGTTTGCCCAGGGCCTGACCCAGCCGGTGATCTTTGGGGTGTTGGCCCGGGCCGTGGATTCCAGCGTGCAAAGCACCTCTATTGGCCTGCGCACCACGTCTAATCGTTTGTCTGCGGTGTTGGTGCCGTTTGTCATGGGGTTTGTCGCCGATATCGTCGGCATTAAAAACAGCTTTTACGTCTGCGGCGGGTTCTTGATTGTGTGTTGCATCGTCGTTGCCCTGACCATCCGGCGCGTGCCCGCGTTCCGGGATTAAGCCATATCGCGCCGAGATTGATCAAAACCCTGATGGTTCTATAGTGACACCATGAGCGACACCGTGAAACTGCGCATCGGCATTCTTTTAGGCGACCCCAACGGGATCGGCCCAGAGTTGGCGGCCAAAGTATTAGCCGATGAAACAATGCGTGCGCGCGCCGATATTCTGGTGATCGGAGACCACCGCGTGCTCGACATGGGGATCGCGGTTGCCGGGCTATCGCTGCCCTATCATAAAATTGATAGCATTACGGACGCTGCGTTTGATGGTGGCATTGAACTGCTGCATCAAGACAGCATGGCGCCCGATACCGTCACACCGGGCACGGCGACGCCCGAAGGCGGTCGGTCGGTTTATCTGGCGATCAAACAGGCATTGGCACTGGCCCGCGACGATGTGATTGACGGGTTCTGTTTTGCGCCCATGAATAAAAAGGCGTTAAAATTGGGCGGGTCCCCCTTTGCCGATGAACATATTTTGTTTGCCCACGAATTAGGCTTTGATGGCCCGTTCTGTGAACATAACGTGCTGGGCGATTTGTGGACCGTGCGCGTATCGTCCCATATCCCGGTGGCAGAGGCCGCGTCGCGCGTCACCGAAGAACGCATTATTGAAATGGCGGGGCTTGCCAACACAACCCTGCAAAGTGCCGGAATTGCGTCACCCCGCATCGGGGTTTGTGCGCTCAACCCCCATGGCGGGGATGGCGGCATGTTCGGGCGTGAAGAAATCGACATCATCGCGCCAGCGGTGGCAAAAATTAAGGCCGCAGGCATTGATGCAGACGGGCCGTATCCGGCCGATACCATCTTTGTAAAGGCCCGCGACGGTGCGTTTGATGCGGTCGTGACCATGTATCACGATCAAGGCCAGATCGCCATGAAGCTCATGGGGTTCAACAAGGGTGTGACGGTATCGGGCGGCTTGCCGGTGGCCATTGCCACCCCCGCCAGCGGCACGGCCTTTGATATTGTCAGCAAGGGCGTCGCTGATCCCGAAGGAATGCGCCAGGCATTCTTGCTGACGTGCCGCATGGCAGATGCCCGCAAAAACAAAGCGTCATAGCTGAAATAATCTAACCAGAAATCGCATCACAGATGGCGCGGCCGAGATCTTTGGTGTTGGCCTTGCCGCCCAAATCTGGCGTTAACGCTGCGGGATCGGCCAGCACGGTTTCAATCGCGGCAACAATGGTGTTGGCGGCATCGTCTTCGCCTAAATGTTCCAGCATCATGGCGCCCGACCAAATCTGGCCGATGGGATTGGCAATGCCCTGCCCGGCAATGTCGGGGGCAGAACCATGGACGGGTTCAAACATGGATGGGAAATCGCGTTCCGGATTGATGTTGGCCGAAGGTGCAATGCCGATGGACCCCGCAATGGCCGGGCCCAGGTCTGAAAGGATGTCGCCAAAAAGGTTAGAGCCAACAACCACGTCGAACCAGTCGGGATGGAGCACAAAATGCGCGGTCAGAATATCGATATGGTATTGGTAGGTCTTGATGCCCGGGTATTCATCAGAAATGATGCGAAACCGTTCATCCCAAAACGGCATGGTGTGAATGATGCCATTGGATTTGGTGGCCGAGGTGACATGTTTGGCCGCCCGGGTTTTGGCAATTTCAAAGGCGTAGCGCAACACCCGATCCACGCCGGTGCGGGTAAAGATGCTTTCCTGAACCACGGTTTCCTGTTCGGTCCCGGCATAAAGCCGCCCGCCAATTTCTGAATATTCGCCTTCGTTGTTTTCGCGCACGACAATAAAATCGATGTCTTCTTTTCCGCGCCCGGCCAGTGGCGATGTGATGCCATCCAACAAGCGCACGGGGCGGATGTTGATGTATTGCTGCATGTGGCGGCGGATCGGGATCAACAATCCCCAAAGCGAAATGTGATCGGGCACGCCCGGAAAGCCAACGGCACCCAGATAAATGGCATCAAACGGTTTCAGGGTTTCAATCCCGTCATCGGGCATCATTTGACCGGTGGCCGCATAAGTTTCGCAGCTCCATGGGAATGCTTGCCAATCAAGGGCGAAGCCAAAGCGCTTGCCCGCCGCGTCCATGGCGGCCATTCCTTCGGGCATCACTTCCTTGCCGATGCCATCCCCGGCGATGACCGCTATTTTATGGGTGTTTGTCATGCGGTGATGTGCTCCGATCATTGGCGTTAGATTGAAATCATGGGGTTATTGTCACAGATTTTGGCCCCAACATGCAAAATTCCCTGTATTTTGCCTGATAATCAAATTTTCAATCACCAAGACATTCCGGGAAGGTGCGGCGTATGCAGGATTCAAATAAGACGCCCCATCCATCAGAGGTGACCATTGCGCATTATGATCGGTCCGCCGCATCCTTTTGGACCGGCACCCGCGATCATGACGTGAGCCAAAATTATAACGCGCTGCTGGATGCGATAGAGGGCACGTCCCCTCACGCCATTTTGGATTTGGGGTGTGGCCCGGGGCGCGACCTTCACCATTTTCGGTCTATGGGCCACGATGTAACGGGTCTGGATGGATCAAAGGAATTTGTCGCAATGGCACGCGCCCATTCCGGGTGTGAGGTATTACATCAAGACTTTCTGTCCATGGCATTGCCGGAAAGGCATTTTGATGGCGTGTTCGCAAACGCGTCCCTGTTTCACGTGCCGAGCAAAGCATTGCCGAACGTGTTGCTGGAACTTTTTGCATCCCTGAAACCCCGGGGGGTTTTGTTTTGTTCAAACCCGCGCGGCGATAATGATGAAGGCATGCACAATGGACGGTATGGCTGTTTCTTCGATCTTGAAACATGGCGCGATTTTGTCACGGGGGCGGGCTTCATAGAGGTGCAGCATTATTTCCGCCCCGCAGGCCGCCCGCGCGATCAACAGCCGTGGCTTGCGACCGTTTGGCGTAAAGGTTAAAGGTGATGGTCTAAGAACCACAAATTTTTTGGAGGGTTTATGCGGGCACTTATTTGCGATCACTGGTGTGACTACAAGGATTTGACGGTAAAGGATGTTCCGGAACCGGAAATGCGCCCGGGCGCGGTTCGGGTTCGGGTCGAAGCCGCAGGGGTCAGTTATTCAACCCAGATCGTTGTGGCCGGTAAATACCAGCGCAAGCCCCCGTTTCCGTTTTCCCCCGGCACCGATATTGCCGGCACCGTGATTGAGGTCGCCGACGACGTTACCGGGTTGAAACCGGGCATGCGGGTGTTTGCCCCCATCGATTGGGGCGGGTCCGCTGAACAGGCCGTTGTCGATGCAATACACGCAACCGTCTTGCCAGATGATTTGGATTTGGCGGCCTCTGTTGCCCTGCCGATCAGCTATTCCACGGCAGGCAGCGCCCTGATGTGGCGCGCGAAGCTTCAAAAAGGCGACTGGATTCTCATCCACGGGGCAGGGGGCGGGGTTGGCCTGGCAGCGGTGGAAATTGCCAAGGCCATAGGTGCCCATGTTATTGCGCGCGCAGGCGTGGACAAACATGAACATCTCAAATCCCGGGGTGCAGACGTTGTCCTTGATAGTGCCGCGCCCACCTTTCGTGAAGACGTGTTGCGGTTAACCGATGGCGGGGCGCAGGCCGTGCTGGACCCCATGGGCGGGGCCATTTTTGATGAAAGCCTTCGCTGTTTGGCAGAGGGCGGCACGCTGGTGTCCATCGGTTATGTCAGCGGGGAAATCCCCAAGGCGGCGGCCAACATCATCATGTTGAAAAACATCGCAGTCGCGGGGTTGAACTGGGGCCTGTATATCGGCTGGTCACCACAGGATAACCGCGAATTTTATGCGCCGCGTGCGCAAGCCTTATGGGCGCAATTGGTGGATTGGTGGCAGGAAGGCAAGATCGCGCCGATGATCCATGAAAGCTATCCCTTGGCTGATTTTGCATCGGCGATGGAAGCAGTTCGGGAGCGCCGTGTCATCGGGCGGGTGGCCCTTTTGCCACAGGTTTAAAAGCCTGATTGATCAGGCGGCAACAATCATTCATTCAGGGCCGCATTGGCCCGGAGGCGTTCGACCATAAAATCCACAAAGGACCGGACCTTGGCCGAAACCATTCGGCCTTCCTGATGGATGACGTGGACCTGCATCGGGGGCATTTCAAACGGTTCTAAAATTGCCCTTAACCGGCCATCGGCCAGATAGGGGGCGACTTGGTATGACATCAACCGTGATATCCCCCATCCCCGAAGCGCCAATTCAATCACCGCGTCATTGGTGTTCATGCGAAGCCGGGGTTCAGCCCGAACCGATAGCGGCACTCCGTTTTCCTGAAATGCCCATTCTTGAGAAGTCTCCACAGACGTAGACTTGATCAGCTGGTGATTGGCAATATCTTCGGGGCGCTTTGGCAGTCCATTCGTTTTTATGTATTCGGGTGATGCAAACATGACCCTTCGAACCAATCCAACCCGAATGGCGGTGAGGGAAGAATCAGGCAATTCGCCAATTCGAATGGCGATTTCCAACCCTTCATCCATCAGGCTGACCACCCGATCAACAAAAAGAGTCTGGATGTTTACCATTGGATAGCAATCCAGATAATCCCCCAGGATCGGGGTCACGTATATTCGGCCAAACAAAACCGGCGCCGTGATCCGTAATTCGCCGCGCGGTGCTGCATGGATGCCTACCGCTGCTTCCTCGGCCTCTTCCAGCTCAAGTAAAATCCGCCTGCCATCGGCCAGAAACCGTTCGCCACTTTCAGTCAGGCGGACCGAACGGGTGGTGCGAACGAACAAACGGGTCCCCAGCCGGTCTTCCAACAAAGCGACGGCGCGGGTGACGGCGGGGGGTGATATGGATAAATCCCTGGCAGCCGCGGCAAAGCCCCCGCAATCGGCCACCTTTACAAATACCTGAACGGCGTGAAAACGATCCATTCTTATTATTCCGTTATATTGAATAGTTATTTCAATATTATGGCCATTCTAATGATTTGTGAAACAGATTATCTCTTTATTCACCGAATGCAGAACGCAAACGGGCACACAAACCCAAAAAGGAGAATAATCATGAGCCGTATCAGCATCGTTACCCAGGAAAATGCCGACGGAGAGCAAAAAGCGCTGCTTGAGGTCATCTCGAGCAAACTCGGCATGGTCCCTAACTTTCTGGGCATTCTGGCGCATTCGCCGGATGCCTTGAAAGCTTTCCTCGGCCTTCACACCATTGCCGAAACCGGTCGGCTAGACCCCCAAACCCGCGACCGCATCGCGCTGGTTGTTGCCCAGGAAAATTCTTGCGAATACTGCCTTTCCGCCCATACCGCCATTGGTCGTAAGGCCGGGCTGGCAGATGAAGAGATGGAAGCCAATCGGGCGGGATCATCCCAAGATGCAAAAGCCGCCGCTGCCGTCGCATTCGCGAAAGCACTGAATGAAAATCTGGGTGATGTCACCCAGGCCGAATTGGATGCGGTTCGAAACGCCGGATACGGCAATGACGAAATCGTCGAGATCATCACCCATGTGGGGATGAACATCTTGACCAACCTGATTGGCAAGGCCTCACAGGTGGATATCGACTTTCCCAAGGTCTCGTTACAGAAACAGGCGGCTTAAAGTTCGCCGATATTCCCCCAAATTTTTACAAGGAATTTGTCATGGCCACTACATTCGCTGACATCACATTTACGCCCTCTGTCAAAGCAGCCCAGACGCGGTATGGCAGCCGGGACAGGAACAAGGGATTTGAAACGATGGATGCCCCAGCTAGTTGGCTGGGTGCGGTTGAGGCCGCATTCGTGGAAGCACGGGACGGTTTTTATCAAGCCACGGTCAACGAAGATGGGTGGCCCTATGCGCAGTTTCGCGGTGGCCCCATCGGATTTTTGAAAGTGCTGGATGGGAACACCGTTGGCTACGCCGATTTTCGCGGCAATACCCAATATATCAGTACCGGTAATCTGGCGGCCAATGATCGTGTGGCTTTGATATTGATGGATTATCCAAACCGGCGGCGTCTTAAAATCTGGGCGCGGGCAAAGATTGTCCATCACGATGAAGACCCGGCACTTTTGGCGCGCCTGGAGGTGCCCACCTATCGCGCCCGGGTTGAACGTGGGGTGGTGCTGAGCATTGAGGCCGTGGACTGGAATTGCCCGCAACACATCACCCCCCGGTTTACCGAACCCGAAATTGAAGCCCGAAATTGAAGCCGGTGGTGAAGTCGGATGAATTTAAAGTCCAACTCAGGTAAAATGAACCCAAAACCGATGAGGCACGTCATGACAAAAGAGTCCTTAAAAATTAATGCAGATTTTAATGATCGCGCCGTTATCAACACGGCCGATGCGGATTGGATTTCTTCGCCCAGTGCCGGGGTGGACCGCATCATGCTGGACAGGATCGGCGATGAAGTGGCGCGCGCCACCTCCATTGTGCGGTTTGAACCGGGCAGCAAATTTCCCATGCATCCCCACGGGGGCGGCGAAGAATTCATGGTGCTAGACGGCATATTCTCTGATCAATTCGGCGATTTCGGCCCCGGGTCATATATCCGAAACCCGGTTGGCACATCTCATGCGCCGTTCACCGAAAAGGGCTGCACGCTATTTGTGAAACTGTGGCAATTTCAGAATGACGACCTAAGCCCGGTCAAGATGGACACCCGTGCGATGGCTTTCGCGCCGGGCTTGGTGGATGGGCTTAGCGTTTTGCCCTTGCATCAATTTGGCACTGAAAGCGTGGCCCTGGTGCGCTGGCAACCGGGCACTGTTTTCAATCGTCATAGCCACTATGGCGGTGAGGAAATATTTGTTATTGAGGGAACCTTTGAGGATGAATTTGGGTCCTATCCAACCGGCACGTGGATCCGCAGCCCCCATCAAAGCCAGCACACACCATTCTCTAGCGATGGATGCCTGATATACGTCAAAACCGGCCATTTATTGGCCGATGATGGGACTTTGAACGACCCGGCCAGCCGATCCGTTTCTTGACGAAGCGGGGGCCAAGGGCAATACTTTATGACATCTGGCTGGTGAAGAATTGCAAATTGGGGGGCCTATGAGCCCGGAAGAAAATGAACGGCTGACACGGGTCGGCCCGGGCACACCGGGGGGCAATATGATGCGCCGTTACTGGTGGCCGATTGGGTTCACAGAATTGGTGACCGACAAGCCGTTTCCAGTGCGCATTCTGGGCGAAGATTTGGTTCTTTTCCGCGAACCCGGCGGCACCCTTGGCCTCATTGATAAACACTGCCCCCACCGTGGCGCATCATTGGAATTTGGCCGGATTGAAGAAGGCGGGTTGCGGTGCTGTTATCATGGCTGGAAATTTTCCGCCGATGGACGGTGCTGTGATATGCCAGCAGAATCGCCCGGCAGTCCCCTGATGGCCGAGGCCCGATTGAGCGCCTATAAAACACAAGAGGTGGCAGGGTTGATCTTTGCCTATCTTGGCCCCGATCCAGCCCCCCAATTGCCGCGTTACGATAACCTGTATCGCACCGATTGCATTCGCCGCATTGGTGCCAGTTTTGAATATTGCAACTGGATGCAGCGAGCAGAAAATGCCGTGGACCAGATGCATTCAATCGCGCTGCACGCAGCGGTCTATCCCCAATTTGCCCTGAAGCGCCCGGATGTCGATTGGCAGCAGACCGACTACGGGGTGCGGGCCGCATTCCAGATTCCCGATGGCGCGGCCAAGGTGTCGCATTTCATCTTTCCCTCCCATAGCCGTTATTTCGGGGCCAGAATTGGCGATGAGGCCAGCCATAACTGCAATTTGCGGGTGCCGGTTGATGATGAAACCACCCTGACGTTTTTTATCCGCCTGCGCGAAGCCCATGGTAAGGGCGATCAGGTGATTACGGCTGGATATCGCGACGTGGTGCGGGGGGAATATGACCGGACGGCTGATGGTTGGTGGGACCTTGGGTCCCGGGATCAAGACCGGGCCTGTCAGGAAAGCCAGGGCTTGATTGCGGATCGCAGCCGTGAAACACTTGGCACTTCGGATCGTGGCGTGATTATGTTCCGCCGCATGTTGGGTGACGCCATTGATTCCGTGGAACGGGGCGAAGACCCGCCGGGAATTGTGCGCGAGCCAAGAGATGATATGATGACGTTCGATGCCCATAAGGTGCGTGACGGAGAAGTCATTGAGGCTTAACACTTGAATTATAAAACGACCGAACATAACGGTCGGAATTAGAATAAATCTGGGAGCCGTAATCGTATGAAGCCACAGGAAAATGAACGCCTGTCCCGTGTTGGCCCCGGCACGCCGGGGGGCGAAATGCTGCGTCGTTACTGGTGGCCTATCTGGTTTTCGGAACTGGTGACCGACAAGCCCGTGCCCGTGAGGCTTCTGGGCGAAGATTTGGTGTTGTTTCGTGACGCCAGTGGCAAGGTGGCCATTCTGGACAAGCGCT
The DNA here is from genome assembly GCA_018666775.1 of Rhodospirillales bacterium. Classification (NCBI taxonomy): domain Bacteria; kingdom Pseudomonadati; phylum Pseudomonadota; class Alphaproteobacteria; order Rhodospirillales; species Rhodospirillales bacterium. The sequence continues at coordinate 16,889 of JABIXC010000010.1, forward strand.
GTCCGCATCGGGGCGCATCATTGGAATTTGGCCGGGTAGAAGAAGACGGATTGCGGTGCTGTTATCATGGCTGGAAGTTTGCCGCCGATGGCCGTTGCATCGATATGCCCGCAGAACCGGCCGATACCCCCCTGAAAGATGAGGTCCGCCAGACGGCTTATGAAACCTTTGAGACCGCAGGATTGGTGTTTGCCTATCTTGGTCCCGATCCGGTGCCGCTGCTGCCTAAATTTGATCTTTTGTTCCGCAAAGATTGTCACCGGGTGCTGTATTCAAAAGAAGAACATTGCAACTGGTTGCAGCGGGCAGAGAACGGCTATGACCCCCATCACCTGATGGCGCTCCATGCGCCGGGCTACCCCCAGATCGCCCTTCAACCGGCCAAGATCACATGGGAAAAAACGCTTTATGGCTATCGCACCCAAATGGATTACCCAGACGGCCTTGTGAATGTCACCCAACAGGTTTTTCCGTCCCATACCCGCCGTCTTGCGGCCCGGGTCGGTAATGCGCCCAAGCATTATTTTAATTTGCGCGTACCCGTGGATGATGAATTGACCATCACCTTTTTCCTTCAGGCAGAAATCGCCGAAAAAGGCCCGTACCGCCTTGAAACCCGTGGCCATGCCAGCAGCGACCGTCTGGAATTTGATCCGATTGATGATGGCTGGTGGGGCATTCCATCCCATGAACAAGACCGCATCGCTCAGGAAAGTCAGGGCGTGATTGCCGACCGCAGCCGCGAATTTTTGGGCACATCGGACGAAGGCATCGTTATGTTTCGCCGGTTATTGACCGATTCCATTAAGGCCGTCGAAGAAGGCAAAGACCCGTTTGGGGTTATTCGCGAACACGGTATGGAAGATTATATTCGCCTTGATGCCGGTAAAAACTTTTCCGATGGCACCTTGAAACCGCCAGACATCATCAATGCCTGATTTTGGGCCTGAGCCCCGGCTATTATTGGCGGGCATCCATATTACAGCGTATCATAGCCACAAAAGATAACCATAAACTGGGAGACAACATGATGGGTATAGCGAACAAATTCGGACCCGCGCGGTTCATATTAATGGGGGCAGGTGCCGCAATGGCGCTTGCGATTGGGGCACCAACAGACGCTGCCAGTGAAACACCGGCGGTCGCGTTAAAACTTGCCAAGGAATACAAGGTTTCTCCGGAACTGATGTCGCGCTGGGAAGGCGAACACAAGGTTCCCGCCGCTTGGTTGGCCGGTGCAAAAAAAGAAGGCGCGCTCAAGATCAGTGGCAGTGCCAGACCCACGGATTTCAAACCCATGGCGGCACCCTTCCGTGCACGCTATCCCTTCATCAAGGTCAACTATACCCGTGGGTCCAGAAACACCCGGGTTTTGAAACCCCTGACTGCCTTTCGCCAGGGCCGGTATCTCACCGACATTGTGACGGGCATTAATACCCGCCTGAACCTGTTCCGGGAATTGGATGCGCTGACCGATCTGTCAGACATGCCCAACCGCAACAATATCCCCAAAAAATTCGGGGGAAGTGCGACAAAATGGATCGGTGCCCGGTTGCGGTATTACTGTTTGGTCTACAACACCAACTTGGTGAAAAAGAGCGAATTGCCAAAAACCTGGGACGATCTGAAGTCCTCTAAAGCGTTGCAAAACAGCAAGACCGCCCTGTGGTATGGCGTGGGATCGTGGTTGCTGCCGCTATGGGGTGAAAAAGGCCCCAAATGGACAACCCAGTTCATTCACGACATCTATGGCAAACTCAAAGCAGAGCGTCGCAAAGAAGGCATGACATCGCTGACCAGCCTGACCGGTGCGGGTGAGTTTAAATCAACCCTCGCCGTTGCGGCCTACATGGTTGCTCAGATAAAGCGGAAGGGCGCCCCGGTGGCCTTTCACTGTCCTGATACGGTGATGATCAATGCATCGGCCGTGGGCTTGCTGAAAGGTGCGCCGAACACCAATGCTGGGAAATTATATCTCAATTGGTTGCTGAGCATGGAAGGTCAGCTGTTCCAGTATCGTCATACCGGGGGACGCCCAATCCATAAGGCGCTGCAAATCAAAGAATTTTTGCCGTTCCCGGAAGAAACCCTGGGCAAGACCATGGCCTTTCATGACCCGAGCAAGCTGTCGAAAGACCTTCCTGCGCTGATGAAAATCTGGGGCCCGTATTGGGAAAGCGGCAGTGGTCCAAAGGGCAAACGCCGCAAGCGTGGCCGCAGGGGCAAGGGTAAAAAGAAAAAATAACCCAAAGGCATGACGCCCCGCCGGGCCTGCTCGGTTGGGGCGTCATTGCCACCGGTTTCTCAAATCGTTCAGTCAAATCAATGTGATCATTTCTTGCGGATCACAGGGAAAGGAAAATCTATGTCGCGTGCACCCAAGGCCAAATCCAAAAATCCCAGTTTAAAAAAATCTAATGTCAGGGCGCGTAAGGTGGCCAAGTCTGCATGCGAGGTGCCGGTCAAGACGCGCAAGCACAACCGGGCTGAATACGGTTCCGACGCCGTCGTCGATATGCTGCGCAATTACGGTTTTAAATATGCCTTCCTCAATCCCGGATCGAGCTTTAGCGGGTTGCATGATTCACTGGTCAATTACAACGCCAACGTCCAGCCCAAGGCGATCCTCGGCCTCCATGAAGACGTCGTCACGGCGATGGGGCAAGGCTACGCCACCGCAGCTGAACGCCCGGCGCTGTGTATCCTGCATAATCTGGTTGGCCTGTTGCACGGAACAATGGGAATTTTCAACATGTACTGTGCTGGCATGCCCGTTCTGATCCTGGGCGGATCAGGCCCATCGGACCCGGCATTGCGCGGTCCTGTGGATTATACCCATTCCGCAAATACCCAGGGCGAAGCGGTCCGTTCCTATGTCAAATGGGACGACGAAGCGACCACGGTAGATGGTGTGCTCGATTCCGTCGCGCGCGGCTACAAGATTGCCAATACCGCACCTAAGGGGCCGGTCTATATCGCCTTTGACAGCGGTTTGCAGGAACAGGAACTGAAAAAACCGGTCATCATCCCCGAAACCGACCAACCCGCGTTCCAGCCCCCCGTACCCGCGGCCATCCCTGCCGATGCATTGGATGATATCGTAGATTTATTGGTGCGCGCACGCTATCCGATGATTATTGGCGGGCGGGTTGGCTACGTATCTACATCCACCGGGCAGATCCGTGAACTGGTGGAACTGCTGGGTGCTGCCTATCGCGAAGACCGCACCTTTGTTACCATGCCGACCCTGCACCCCCAGAACCTGACCGGATCGCGCAAGGCGCTGGACAAGGCCGATGTGGTGCTGGCGTTGGATTGTGCCGATGTGCGCTGGTCGGTTGGCGGCTATGGCGATAACCGCGATGACTACAAGCGCAAGGATGCCAAACGTCAAAAGGTGATCGACCTGTCGATGAACGAAGGCGCATCGCGACGCTGGAATCGTGTCGGCGGCCCCATTGCCGACACGACGCTACAGTTGATGGCCGACCCCATGACCGGCATCTCCCAGATCATCGCTGCGGTCAAAAAACGCATTCGGTCTGATCGCGCCCTTGCGGCACGCTTCAAGGCCCGCACAGCAACCCTTGCCAAGGAAAAGGCGTCACTAACCCGGGAACAGCAGGCGAAGCTTAAGGCACGCTGGGATGAAAACCCGATTTCACCGGACCGCATGGTGGCCGAACTTTGGGCCGCAGTGCGCAAAAAGCCTTGGTACCTGACGCTCCGCAATCACCGTTCCTGGCCCGAAGGGGTATGGGAATTTGAGGGTGCCGGGCAGTATGCGGGGCATTCGTCTGGTGGCGGTCTTGGACACGGGGCAGGTGCGTCGGTCGGTGCGGCCTTTGCGTGTCGCGATGACGGGCGCTTCCCGGTCGGCATCATCGGTGATGGTGATTTCATGATGGGTTCCAGTGCGGTATGGAGCGCGGTCCATTACAAGACGCCGCTCCTTATCGTCATCAACAATAATACGTCCTGGTACAACGACGAAGAACTCCAGGTTAAAGTCGCCAAGCATCGCGGTCGCGCAACGGAGAACGCCTATATCGGCACCACCACCCGTGACCCTGACGTTGATCTCGCCAAGGTCTCAGAAGGCTACGGTGCGGTTGTCGAAGGGCCGGTTAGCGAACCTGGCGATTTGGCCGAAGCCTTTAAGCGTGCGGTTAAGGTGGTCGAAGACGGCGGCGTTTCCGTCGTCGATGTTCGAACGGCCAGTCTGTAGCAGATTAATGCCAGACTAAATCGAGGCAGGGTTGGTGGGCCATGACGGGGTCTGAAGCTAAAGATGTGGACTGGGTTGATGATGTGCTTGGTTTTTGGTTCAAAGACCTTTCGCCAAAGGATTGGTATCAACGCAGCGAAGAAACCGATGCTTTGGTGCGCCGCCGTTTTGGGCCGTTGTATGAAATATTCTCCCGGTCTCCCCCCCAACTGGAAGGGGCAACGGCGCGCATTGTTTTGGCGGCGATCATCGTCCTTGATCAATTTCCGCGCAATATGTTCCGTGATTCTGCCAAGGCATTTGCCACCGATGGGATGGCGCTGTTGATGGCAGAGGGGGCCGTTGATCGTGGCCTTGACCGGTTGCTCACCGACCTGGAACGCCAATGCCTGTATCTGCCCTTTCAACACAGTGAAAAGGCGGATGTGCAGGCCCGAAGTTGCGCCCTTTACGCGGCATTGGGTCAGGCCGAAAGCCTTGAATATGCAAAGCGCCATAAAGAGATCATTGACCGATTTGGCCGTTTTCCTCACAGAAACATGGCCCTTGGGCGTCAATCAAGCACTGCGGAACTGGCATTCTTAGAGGAGCCAAACAGTTCCTTTTAGGGGGCTTTCTGCGCAGCACCATCGTATAAAGGTGCTTCGCATCAACCGATAAAAATGCATGGAGAGACCAAAATGGGAAACAGCATCAACCGGGTTGTAAGGTTAGCATTTGTCAGTACTGCATTTTGTTTGGGGCTTGGAACGATTGCCGCACCCGCAAAGGCATCAGACATTTTTAAGGGCAAGACCATTACCTATGTCGTCGCCACCTCACCGGGTGGGGGCTATGACGGGTATTCGCGGCTGACGGCGCGTTATATGGAAAAATATTTGCCGGGGTCAACCTTTGTGGTGATCAACCGACCGGGTGCAGGGCATCTGATTGGCACCAATTTAATTTACAGCGCCCGGCCCAATGGCCAGACCATCGGCAGCTTTAACATGGGCGTTTTATATTCCCAATTGGTGGGGTCCAAGGCGGCGCGGTTTGATCTGGCCAAAATGTCATGGGTGGGTAAGGCGGCAGCTGACAAACGCATCATCATGGTGGCGGCCCAGTCCCCGTTTAAAAGTTTCCATGATCTGCAAAAGGCGAAGAAACCGGTACCCTTTGCGGTATCGGGCGTTGGCAGTGCCGCCTATACGGAATTGCGATTGCTGGCCAATGTTTACAATCTCAAGATCAAGCTGATGTCGGGATACAGCGGCACCGATGATGATTTGGCGATGATGCGCGGTGAAGTGGTCGGGAAAATGGGTGCCATCAGCGGCCAGGGGGATTTTGTTCGCCGGGGCCGGGGGCGCTTTATCCTTCAGGTTGGCGGCACCCGTGAAACCGGTCATGGCGAAATGACCTATGGCGCAGATATTGCCAAAACACCGGAACAGAAGGCGGTGATGAAATTGATCGCGAGCCAGGGCCAAATCATGCGGGTAACCGCAGGGCCACCGGCCATTCGTGCTGATCGGTTGGCGGCATTGCGCGATGCCTATGGCAAGGCCTATACGGATGCGGGGCTTTTGGCGGCTGCAAAAAAATTGCATTACGTGATCGGCCCGGCTGTGGGTGAGGCCGTGGCGAAAACCATTCGTGAAACCCTGAAACAGCCGCCCACAATTGTTGCCATGTTGAACGAGCTGCAAAACAGCAAGCCCAAGACCTTTACCATTGATGTGAAATTGGTCGAAATTCGCCGGGGCGGGCGCGAGATTCATTTCACTTATGGGGGTGGTAAAAAAACCAAATCCAAGATCAGTGGATCACGCACCATCGTTAAAATTGCTGGCAAGAGCACGGTTCGTGGAAAATTGAAGGTCGGCATGGCCTGTGCGGTGACCTATCGCGGCCCGAAAACAGAATCGACGCTTGTTGACTGTAAGTAATCATCGCCAGGCGGGGGTTGCCGCCTAGAGCAAAGGGCTAATAAATTTAAATGCTGGATCGATTAAAAGGAGGCGGTATTGGCCGCGCCTTGCGCCATACCAATTACCGCCGATTTGCCGTGGGTGATCTGGTTTCGCTTCTGGGCAACTGGGTACAACGGGTGGCGATTGGCTGGCTGGCTTGGGAGTTGACGGAATCGGGCACCTGGCTTGGCATTATTGCCATGGCGGAACTGGCGCCATCTATTTTGTTCAGCCCCTTGGGCGGGGCGTATGCCGATAAAGCGGACCGTTTGAAAATATCCATCGTTACCCAGGCCATTTTGATGGGTCAGGCCGTGGCGCTCGCGGGGTTGACGTTTACGGGCATGATTGAAATTTGGGGGCTGGTTGGATTAACCGCCCTGCGTGGATGTTTGAATGCGTGGAGCCATCCCGCCCGCCAAGCGCTGGTGCCGAGTTTGGTTCCACCCGAAGATTTGCCAACGGCCATTGCGCTGAATTCTGTCTTTTTCAATACCGCCCGGTTTATCGGTCCGGCATTGGCCGGGGTTATCATCACCAAATGGGGCGTCGGCCACGCCTTTGTGTTCAACTCGGTCACGTTTTTGGTGTTTCTGCTGGCGCTGTCCCGGTTGCGGTTGCCGTTCCGCGAAGAATTTACCAGAAAGCGGCAATCCTTAGGCGCACAGTTGATTGAGGGCTACCGCTACGTCGTTGGTCATCCCGGCATCGGCCCCATATTGGGCATGTTGTTGGCCACGGCAGTGCTGGCGCGGCCCGTTGGGGATTTGTTGCCGGGGTTTGCCGGTGCGGTGTTTGAAAATGGCGCGGTCGGCCTGGCTTGGCTGACATCGGTCATGGGGTTTGGGTCTATGATCGCTGCTTTTGGCGTGGCCCAGCGGGGCCATGTTTCGGGGCTGACCCGAATGGCTGTGGCCAACACCATGTTAACCGGTGTGGCGTTAATGGCATTTGCGCTGGCACCTACTTTCTGGTTGGCGCTGGTGGTTTTGGGCATTGGCAGTTTCGCCATGACCATCACTGGCATCTCCAGCCAGTCTTTGGTCCAGAATGCGGTTGATGGCAGCCTGCGCGGCCGTGTGATCAGCATCTATGGCATGATCTTTCGGGCAGGCCCCGCAACCGGGGCACTGATCCTGGGCATATTGTCGGAAAATTTTGGGTGGCACTGGCCCATGGCAACCAGTGCGGCGCTGTGTCTTGGTATTTGGGTATGGGGCCGACGGCGGCTTAAAACCATGGCAGCCGCTTTGGAGATTTGATTGCCAATCCTCTAGCCCAAGCTGATAACCAGTGGTAATTTAGAGCAATACCATCACAACAAAGGGAGGCCATTATGGCAGCACAAGTGGATGAAAATGATGCCCGCATTGAAACGGAAACTGTTTCTTTTGCAGGCGCATCTGGTGACATCAATGGGTATCTGGCTCGCCCCAAGGGCGCTGACAGTGCACCTGGCCTTGTCATTATTCATGAAAACAAGGGGCTGACCCCGCATATCAAAGATGTGGCCCGTCGCGGCGCCCTTGAAGGATTTATCACCTTGGCACCGGATTTTCTGACTCCGGCCGGCGGCACCCCGGATCTGGAAGCCGATGGCCCGGCCCGGACCAAGTCTCTGGATATGGCAAAGACCATCGGTGATGGCCTGGCGGCAGTTGATAGCATTCGCACGCGAAGCGATAGCAATGGCAAGGTTGGGACCATCGGATTTTGCTGGGGGGGTGGGCTTTCCAACCAAATCGCTGTTCACGATCCAAACCTTGATGCCGGCATCGTTTTTTATGGGCGATCCCCCAAAGATGAAGACGCCGCAAAGATCAAGGCGCGCCTGTTGCTCAATTATGGGTCACTGGATGAAAACATCACCCCTTCGGTGGCGGCATATGAAGCGGCATTAAAGGCCGCAGGCGTTGATCATCAGATCTTTATTTATGATGGCGGCAAACACGGTTTTCACAATGATGAAAATGCAGAACGCTATCATGGCGAACATTCAAAAACTGCATGGCAGCGCAGTATAGAATTCATGAAAGAAACGCTCGGCTCTTAAGCTCGGCACTTAAGGAAAAGGGGCCGTTCATGGCAGATAAACCACTTTCGGGAAAGGTTGCCATTATCACCGGTGGTTCCAGAGGGCTGGGCCGGGAAATGGCCTGTGCCTATGCTGCGGCCGGTGCTGCAGGCATTGCCATAACGGCGGCACCCGGGGCGGATGAAAACGCCGATGGGATCAATGCCGAATTGAACGCGGTTATCGCTGACATTGAAAAGGCCGGGGGCAAGGGGTTGGCAATCATTGCTGACGTTGCAGATGCGGCGGATTGCCAGCGTGTGGTGGATGAAACCCTGAAGGCCTTCGGCGCGCTTCATATATTGGTCAACAATGCCGGAAAATCGGGTCGCTATGTCCATGGTGGGAATACGGCACTTTCGATTTCTGATGTTGACCCGGCTGGGCTGAGGGACGTGATTGAGACCAATGTTCTTGGCCCATTCTTGATGGCCAATGCGGTAACCCGGCATCTTTTGGATGGGGGTTGGGGGCGGGTTATCAATATTTCAAAACGTGCCGATTCCATGCACAAGAAATCCATCACCCCATATGGCCCCTCCAAGGCGGCACTTGATGCCGCAACCATTGCCTGGGCCGAAGCCATGATCGATACCGGGGTCACGGTGAATTCATTGAGCCCGGGGGGTGCGGTCAATACACGATTTGGAACGGGAAAGATACAGAACCGGGGCCTTGATCCGGCAGTGATCGGGCCGATTTCGGTGTGGTTGGCATCAAACGCGTCTGATGGCATTACGGGATGTCGCTATGCGGCTGACCGATGGGATAGCGCTCTTGGGGTGCTGGGCCCAGATCAGGCCATGAACGCAGCGGAAGGCAGCCGGGAGCGGGCAATTTTCCCCGTGCCAGAACGCCCCACACCTTTGGATCGGGCCTGGAAAGAACCGATCAGCTAAATATTATTTCAGGTTTTGGCTGTCGCGCCGATCGGTTTTTTCACCAACAGCGCGTGTATCGCGGATGTTCAGCACATCTTTTTTGGTGTCATAATTAATATGTGTGTTGGCGCTATTTGGTCCCGTGCGGGTGCCCATCAGAACCATGGGGCCATCGCCCGTATTTTCCAGCTGATAGAAAGAACCGCCTTCAATCAATGCGGCCATGCCGGGCCCCAGGGTTGATGCACCCCCATCGGGAAAGGACATGGTGCAGGCGCCTTCCAGACACATGAACGTCTGGTCACCGGGATGGCAATGCATGTCATCTTTGTCGCCGGGATTGGGATAATAGTGCATCCAGGCATGCATTTTGCGGGTATCCATGATTATTTTGCGTTTTCTACGCTCATGGGCCAAGCCGACAACATCAACTATTTCAATCGCCATGGTTTTTCTCCTGTTCAAGGTTCTCTGTCGCCGCGTCGGGCAAAACGGAATGTATCGCGATATTAGCGCAATTTTTGGGTTGATGAAGCTACATTTTTGGAAATGCCGGTGAGATTAACCTCTATTGGGCGGCATCACTCTGGGGCTTGTTTTGCGATGCTAATTTGACAAAATTCTCAGGCGTTAAAGGTCTTGCCAGATAATAACCCTGCACTTCGTCGCAGCCAAAAGCACGGAGGCAATCCAGTTGTTCCTGCGTTTCCACGCCTTCGGCAATGACTTTAAGGTTTAGAGAATGCCCAAGATCAATGATGGTTTTGGTGATGGCCTCAGTGGGGGCGTCGTCAACCATGCCTCGGATGAACGATTGATCAACTTTCAGATGCTGGATCGGGAATTGTTTGATGTAGCTAAGCGATGAATACCCGGTTCCAAAATCGTCAATGGCAAGGCTGACCCCGATATTACGCAAATCCCAAAGCATTGCGATGATTTGATCCATGTCATGGACGCCGCCCGACAAGGTCATGCTTTCGGTGATTTCCAGTTCAAGCCATTGCGGATCAAGGCCGGATTTGGTGAGTGCCGCTTTCACGCTATCCACCAACCCGGCGTTCTCAAACTGGATGGCGGATATATTGACCTTCACCGGGACTTTGGGGAGCCCTTGTTCCTGCCATGCCTTGTTTTGGCGGCAGGTCTCTTCCAAAATCCATTCCCCCATGGGAATAATTAGCCCGCTATTTTCTGCAATGCCAATAAATGCGCCGGGAGGCACAAGCCCCTTGCCTGGGTGGTTCCAACGGATCAGCGATTCGACGCCGGTTAATTTTTGAGTATTGGTGTCAAATTGGGGCTGGTAGTGCATCAGGAATTCTTGGCGTGCGATGGCCAGACGCAATTCATTTTCCATTGTTTCCTGTTCGGTGATGCGGGAATGCAGTGCATTGTCATAAATTTGATAACAGCTCCTGCCTTCATCCTTGGCATGATAAAGCGCCTGATCCGCCTTGCGGATCAGTTCATCGGGGTCCCCACTGTCATGGGGGAAAAAAGAAATACCAATACTGGTGCCCGCTTGGAGATAGCAACCACTGACAATGTGGGGTTCTGAAATCGCCTTAACAATGCGGTCGGCCAGCCTATGCACAGGGGCGTTGTCTGCCAGATTGGTCAGGATAATGGCAAATTCATCGCCGCCAAGCCGCGCGACTGTATCGGTATCACGCACGGACTTGTGTAAATTTTTGGCGACGGTCTTGAGCAGTTCATCCCCGATGGGGTGGCCGAAGTTGTCATTTATTTCTTTGAATTTATCAAGATCGAGAAATAACAAGGCCCCGCCCATGCCGGAACGGGTGGAATTCTTGACAGCATCTTCCAGGCGGTCATGAAACAACTGGCGGTTGGGTAGGCCCGTCAAGGGATCGGTATGGGCCATTTTCCATTTTATGGCATCATTGTGTTTGCGCTCGGTGATGTCGGACAGGGTGACAAGGATACTGGAAAGTTTTCCTTTGGCATCAAAAATGGGCGTGCCTAAAAATTTGATGAATGTTTCATTGTCATCATCACTGTCATCATCAATGCCATCATTTGCCAATGCCACTTCACAGGCAGCCACATTGCCATCCCGCCACTGTCTTTGGGTTTTCAATAGTGTTTCGGAAAATTCTGGCCGGGCGATGGCTCCTAAAGACTTTCCATCAAGCCAGTTAATCGTATCAATGTCGAAAAAGGTCCGGGCTGGTGGGTTTGCATAAAGCAACTTTCCCTCCGGCGTGATGTGGCAAATTCCAACAAAGACCACTTCCATCAATGTCTGGTATTGGCGTTCGCTTTCTTTAATTTTGTCCCGGGCAAGCAACAGCTCTTCGGCGATGACGGCATGATCATTTGCCTCTTTGTTGACCCGATCGTTGGTATCTTCGAGTTCTGCACATTGCAGCAAAAGTTTTTCACAATTCAGTTGCAATTCGGTTTCGCGGCGTTTGTTCGTGGCAGAAAACCAGTATACCGTACCGACCCAGAGCAAAGCGCCCACACCCAATAGAGTCGCAATCAAAGGGGATCGCTCGGGCGTAAAAGCCCAAAGGGCCGCCACAAGGACAAGCGGCACGGCCAGCGTTGCTATTTTTGCAATGGGTTGTTTTAACGCCACGCAGTTATTTCCCAAGATTGGCAAGGCATTGAATAACTCAGTGAGCCATTTGTGCTTTGTCATCTGCTTTGATTCCGGTGCCTCATGCACTGGAAATTCCCTAGATTTTAGCCGTTTAGTGCTTAACATTTGCTTGTGATTAATTAAGAACGACTTGCGACAACTGGGGCAACCTTGCCCCCAATTGTGTTGATACCCGCAGGGATGGGCGCATTCTCTTGTAGATGGGGCGGGTTCCGTATATTCGTATTAAATAAACATATTTTGAAAAATGGGAGAGTTTGATGGGGAAATATGCACTCGGACAGCCGGTGTGGCGGGCAGAAGACAAGCGCCTTTTAAGAGGCGGCGGCCGCTATGTTGATGATGTGCAACTGCCCCGGATGGTGTTTGGCTGCGTTTTACGCTCCCCTCATGCCAGTGCAGAAATTCTTTCCATTGATAAGCAGGCGGCCTTGGCAGCACCCGGCGTTTTGGCTGTGCTCACCCATGATGATTGGGCGGCTTCGGGGTTTGGTGATCTTCCCAATGCCAAGGGTCTGAAGCGCCGTGATGGGTCTGATATGTATCAGACCCAGATTTTTCCCCTTGTGGCGGATCGGGTGCGCCGGGTTGGGGATTACGTTGCTTTTGTCGTCGCCGAAACTGCTGCTCAGGCTCAGGATGCATCGGAATTGATTGATGTGGCGTACAAGGCATTGCCATCGGTCACCAACACCAAAGCAGCCCTTGATCCTGATGCGCCCCGGGTCTGGGATGATTGCCCCGACAATATTTCTTTTGTTCACCAAGCCGGTGATCAAAAGGCGGTGGATGCTGCTTTTGAAACTGCAGCCCATGTGGTGGAACGCGATATGGTCATTAACCGGGTGACGGCATCGGCCATGGAGCCCCGGGCAACGGTGGGAACGTATGACCCGTCCTTTGACAGCTACACCCTCTATACAACGTTGCAAGGCGCGCACCCATATCGGTCTCAATTGGCCAACCGGGTGCTTAAGGTTGCCGAAAGCCGGGTGCGCATTGTTGCCGGAGATGTTGGCGGCAGTTTCGGAATGAAATCCAATATTTATGCGGAAGGGCCGTTGTGCCTGTTGGCGTCTAAATTGACAGGCCGCCCGGTAAAATGGGTAGCGACACGAACCGAATCATTTCTAAGCGACACCCATGGTCGTGACAATGTCACCCATGGGGCGCTGGCCCTTGATGCCGATTATAATTTTCTGGCGCTCCGGGTGAAGACCATTGCGGGGCTTGGCGCCTATGTTACCAACAGCACGCCCAACCCGGCCATCAACAACATTGGCTCTATGGCGGGTGTTTATACGACGCCTGCCATCCATGTGGATGTGACGGGTGTTTTCACCAATACCAACCCAACGTCGCCCTATCGGGGTGCCGGTCGGCCAGAGGCTGCTTTTGTGATCGAACATATGATTGATGCGGCATCGGATGATTTGGGGGTGGATCCGGTGGACCTGCGTCGTCGCAACACCGTTCAACCCGATGCGATGCCCTTTAAAACGGCCCTTAATCAGACCTATGATTCCGGAGAATTTGAGAAAAATCTGGATATGGCCCTGGCGCTTGCCGATTACAAAGGCTTTGAAGCCCGTCGTGCAGAATCAAGTGCCCGGGGAAAACTGCGCGGCATCGGTATTTCCAATACCATTGAACGCGCAGCAGGGCCGGGCATTGAAGGCATGGAATTGCGCTTTGATCGCTCAGGCACGGCAAGCATTCTGGCGGGTTCCGTGACCCAGGGCCAAGGCCATGAAACCGTGTTCAAGCAATTGGTGTGTGACCGTCTTGGGCTGGAAATGGATGATGTCAATTATGTCTGGGGAGACACGGACAAGGTCCCATTTGGCCATGGCACCGGTGGATCGCGTTCGGCGACCCATGGGGGTTCTGCCCTGAATATGGCGGTGGATAAGGTTTTGGCAAAGGCCACCAAAATTGCAGCGCATTTGCTGGAAGTGGACCTAGATGAGGTCGCCTTTGAAGATGGCATTTTTTCAAGCGGTGCGTCTAACCGCTCCCTCACCATCAAAGAGATTGCCAAAGCGGCACCGTTGCCCAAAAACTTGCCCGAAGGCATGGAGCCGGGATTGATGGAAAGTGCTGTGCGCAAAGCCACCGTGGCCAACTTCCCCAATGGGTGCCATGTGGTAGAATTAGAAATTGATCCCGAAACAGGGACGATTGAGCCCATCGATTACAACGTGGTGGATGATGTGGGCTTGGTCATGAATCCCAAGCTGCTTCATGGCCAAATCCATGGCGGCATTGCTCAAGGATTGGGCCAGATTTTAAAGGAAGACATCAATTACGATGATGACGGCCAGTTGGTCAGCGCAACGTTTCTTGATTACGCCATGCCTCGGGCCACAGATTTCAGCCACATGCGGGTGGAGACTAACCCGGTGCCGACCGAGACCAATCCATTGGGCACAAAAGGCGCAGGTGAAGCGGGTGCCGTTGGGGCCATGCCTGCGGTCACCAACGCATTGATGGATGCCCTGTCACCTTTGGGTATTCGGTCTGTGCCAATGCCAGCGACCCCACAGCGTCTTTGGCGTTTAATCAAAGGCGCTGCAAACGTTTAAACTTCAGGCGGCATTTTTTGGTTTGCCGCCGGCTGCGGGTGCAGTCAGGCCCGTGGCTTCGCACCAGTAGCTGGTATCGTAGAATTGTTCTGCTGAATGGTGGGGTGGCGGATATAACCCCAGCTCGATCCTAAGCTCCATGTTTTGGCGGATGGCATCGGGGTTGATGCACCCTTTGGGCACAACGCGAACGTACGCATGTTCGGCGCGTTCCTGGGTGAGCCCTTGCTGGCGCATCAGGATGTCGATAGTTTCGGCCTTGTTCTCAGGTTTCAAAAGCCAGTCACACGATGCAGACCACGCCCGGATAAACCGCACCACGGTTTCACGATTTTCTTCAACCCAGCTTCGGAGACTCCAGCCACAGGCCAATGGCCAATTGGGAACATAGTCATCGCCATCTGCCAGAAGGACGCCACCGCTGGCGATAATCTTGTCTGATGATGGCGGCGTCAGCATGGCTGCGGCAACCCGGCCTTCCAGAAAGGCTTCTGCGCGTTTTGGTGTGTTGCCGATGATTTCGTATGTGTAGTCATCTTCCATCATGCCGTGTTCGCGCATGATCTTCATGCGGATGACATCCAGATTGGAATCAACGGGATCAGCGGCCAAAAGTTTGCCGCGCAAGTCTTCCACCGATGTGATTCCCGGCTGTCCGATCAGGTATGCCCCAAGCCCTTCTTCGGCCTGCATAAACATGACGTAATCAACACCTTCCTTGGTCGACCGCGCGATCATGGTGTCGGCACTGGACAGCGTCATGTTCCATCGCCCTGCGGCCATTTCATCATTATGTTCCGGCGCTAGAGTCGCAATGTGAAATTCAACCTCAAGGCTTTCTTTTTTAAAAAACCCTTTTTCATCGGCAATAACATGCGGGGGCCTGCGCGAATAACCGCTTACAGTAAGGGAATCCATGGTTTTTTCCTCCTGACAGGGCTTGAATGCCCGTTATTATAAGACGCAGGTTAAGGGGCGCGCCAAAATATTCGTTGTAATTTTATAGAAACCCTCGCAAGATTAAAAGTACGACGACCGCTGCAAGATTTAGCAGACCCTGCTTTCTGTTTGTTTATTGGCTGACGAGGGCTTTATCTCCTAGATTTTTTGTGAAGGAAGTCATCGCCACGCAACATGTCGTGCGTGGTTATATAAACTTATGGGAATACTTTCATGGCTACAGGTACCGTAAAATTTTTCAACACCACCCGGGGGTTTGGCTTTATCTCTCCCGATGATGGTTCCAAAGATGTCTTTGTTCATGTCACTGCTGTCGAAGCATCAGGCATGGCAGGTTTGAACGAAGGTCAAAAAGTTAATTTTGATATTGAGCCAGATGCGCGCGGCCCCAAGGCTGTTAACCTGTCTGAAGCTTAAAGTTTATTTCAAAACTTGTTCAAAGGGCCGCCCAAGTGGGCGGCCCTTTTTTCTTACGGGGATTTGAAATAGCGATAAGCCCTATTTGCCTTTGGTCTTGGCCCAACTATCGCGAAGGGCAATGGTGCGGTTGAAGACCAGCTTTTCAGGTGTGCTGTCAGGATCTGCACAAAAATAACCCTGTCGTTCAAACTGGACCGTCACACCGGGTTCAGCCGTCGCAAGGGCGGGTTCAAGAATGCAATGTTCCAGAACGCTCAAAGAATCCGGGTTGATGTCATCCATGGCATCGCCAGAAGTGCCGGGTGTTTCAGACGCAAACAGGTGGTCATAAAGGCGAATGGATGCACGCTGGCCCTTGGCCGCTGAGACCCAGTGGATGGTGCCTTTGACCTTGCGGCCATCAGGGGCATCGCCGCCACGGGTTTCAGGATCATAGGTGCAATGTAATTCTGTGACGTTGCCCGCGTCGTCTTTCACTACGCTTTGACAGGTGATGAAATAGGCAAACCGCAGGCGCACTTCACGGCCCACGCCAAGGCGGAAAAATTTCTTTGGCGGGTCTTCCATGAAATCTGCACGTTCAATATAAATTTCGCGGCCAAAGGGCACCTTGCGGGTGCCAGCGGTTTCATCATTGGGGTGGTTGACCGCATCCAGTTCTTCGCTGTCGCCTTCTGGATAATTTGTGATGACCACTTTCAGCGGATCAAGCACGCCCATGCGCCGATGGGCAATTTGGTTCAGGTGTTCGCGCACGCAATGCTCCAGCATCTGGACTTCAACGGTGCTGTTGGCTTTGGCGACGCCAATTTTGGCAATAAAATCACGGATGGCGAACGCCGGATAACCGCGCCGGCGAAAACCGGCCAGAGTTGGCATGCGGGGGTCATCCCAGCCCGCAACATGGTTTTCGGTAACCAGCGCGATCAGGCGACGTTTTGAAAGAATGGTGTGGGTCAGGTTCAGACGTGCAAATTCGGTCTGATGGGGGCGAGCGGGTGTTGGCAGGTTTTCCAACAACCAATCATAAAGCGGGCGATGGTCTTCAAATTCCAGCGTACACAAAGAATGGGTGATGCCTTCGATGGCATCGGATTGGCCATGGGCGAAATCATAGGTCGGGTAAATGCACCAGGTATCGCCTGTTCGCGGATGGCTGGCGGCAATGATCCGATACAAAACCGGGTCGCGCATATTCATATTGCCCGATGCCATGTCAATTTTGGCGCGCAAAACATGAGAACCGTCGTCAAATTCTCCGGCCCGCATGCGGCGGAACAGATCAAGGTTTTCTGCAACCGCACGGCCCCGTGATGGGCTTTCGCGGCCCGGTTCCGTCAGGGTGCCCCGATAGGTGCGCATTTCATCGGCGCTTAAATCATCGACATAGGCGTTTCCCGCCTCAATCAGGTGTTCGGACCAGGTATAGAGCTGTTCAAAATAATCTGATGCGTAAAAAAGGTGTTCTCCCCAATCAAACCCGAGCCAGCGGAGATCAGTCTTGATGGCATCAATATAGACCTGTTCTTCTTTTGCGGGGTTGGTGTCATCAAATCGCAGATGACAGCGCCCCCCAAATTCTTCTGCTACGCCAAAATTCAGGCAAATGGATTTGGCATGCCCGATATGCAGGAATCCATTGGGTTCTGGCGGAAAACGGGTAACGATCGCGGGCACTTGATTGTTATCCAGATCGCCCTGGATCATGGTGCGGATGAAATCGTGCCCCTGATCTGGATCAGTTTCGGTTGTCTTATCTGTGTTCATAGGTTTCTTTCGCATACGCCAGTGTTATCGGCCAGCTTTATCGGCCAGCTTTATCGGAACGCGTCCGCCCCATCAAGGTCTTCTTTCCCAGATAATAGGGTTTCCAGCAGGCAATGGTTACCGGCACCGACACATTCAGCCAGAATGCTGTGAACATCAGGGTGTAAAACGCCTGCTCGCTGAGGATGGCATTCTGGACATAGGCAATGTCCATGACCACAAAGGCAAGTTCAGCGCGCCCCAGCATGCCAAAGCCAATCATCATGCTTTCACGCCATTCAAATTTTCCTGTATAGCGTGCGGCCAATGCCGCCGATGCGATCTGGACAATGAAAATGGCCCCCAACAACACCATTGTCTGGGGAATGACGGAAATCACGACATCCCATTTCAGGATGATTTTGGTGCCAAGATCGACAAAAAATACGGGCCCAATCCACGAAAAGGCGACGTTGTCGATGATGCCCTTGGTGAACTGATAATGAGAGCCATTGGGGGTCTGATCTGATTTTGGCGCGGTGTGGAAATATTCTTCTTTTAAAATCAAGCCTGCCATATAGGCCCCGACCGCAGGATGAAGGCCAAACCAGTGGGCGGCCAGTCCAATAAACATGGCAAAGGTCAGGATAATCAACGTGGCATGTTGGCCCTCGCTGAGGGACAAGATGTGCTTGATGCCAAACCGTCCCAGCCATGGAAACCAGCGAACCAGCCCTTTGGGTTCATGGGGCAAGACCCAGGCGCCAATCAGAGTAATGGCAAAGAAGAACACCATGGTTTTGCCAAGAATCTGGCTGACCCCGAGAAAGGTGGCTGGTCCCGCACCGGTGGCAATGGGGATAAGCACGGCAACGAGGGCCAATGAGCTGACACTGTCGATGACCGCCGATGTCATGATGCCGTTGGCGACATTTGACGATTGCAAGCCTTCTTCCTTGAGCGACACCATGGTCAGCGAGACGGCTGTTGCGGTCATGGTCAGGCCAAAGATGAGGGCCATATTGGTGTCTGCCCAAAAATATTGGGCGACAAAATAGGCGGTGAAAAAGGGTGCTATGGCGCCGAACAGGGCAATGCCCCAGGCACGTTTGACGCCAGCCAGGAAATTTTCTGTGCTTTCTTCGAACCCCAGCGCAAACATGATCAAGATCATGCCAATTTCGGAAAAGCCACGAATGAACGGATGACTGTTTTCGGGCAGGATACCCAAATTGACCAAAATGGCCCCAACGGCTAGAAAATAAAGAACGGGGGTCAGGCGCGTTTTTTTGGCTGCAAAGACAGCAAACAGGACGCCAGCCCAAATGATGGCAAGATGAAGAAGCGGTTCCATTAAACTGGTCTTAGGGCCTTGTCCGTTAATGTGCAAGCGTCTGATTGCATCCGTGCCGTTCCATGTGACGGCTTTGTCACTTTATGATAAAACGAATGTAGGGCAGGTGCAAAGCCAACGATCAGGACGTGGGAGAACATAAAGATGGCCATCAGACAAAAGGAACCAGGAGCACGTTCCAGCACCCGAAGCGCACATTCCGTGTGCAACAGTAAGGTGCGTTGTGAAATTGATGCGGGTGGGCATACCATTATTACCGATGAGCCGGTGCCACGCGGTGGCGATGATACCGGCGCTTCACCCCTTGCCTGTTTGACGGCATCGCTTGCGGCCTGCCAGACGGTGCAGATTGTTAAAGTGGCCGAAGCCATGCGGTTTAACCATGGCGCTATTTCCATCGAAGCAACCACCACCACGGATCGCACAGAGGGCAAAAAGGGCAATGACAAGGTCATGCGCTTTTCCGGCGCCAGTTTGGTTATTGATATTGAAACCGATGAGCCATCAGAACGTGTCGATCGATTGGCGAGTTTGTCTGAAGACCGGTGCCCTGTGGGAAATTTGTTTTCCGATGCCGGGTTTGAACCATCGGTCACTTGGAATGCACGTCCTATGAAAGGCTAGTTTTTATCTATGTTCCGGCTATTTGCCAGTTTTGTTTGTATTGCCATTTTGGGCTTTGGTGTTTCATCACCCAAAGCCCAAGAGATGAAATTTTTTCGAATTGGCACAGGCTCAATTTCCGGCATTTATTTTCCCGTTGGTGGCCTTCTTGCCAGTGCCATTTCCAACCCGTCAGGGGCAACGCTTTGTGGCAGGGGCGGATCATGCGGTGTCGCGGGCCTTGTAGCCGTGGCTCAGGCAAGCCGGGGGTCGATTGCCAACATTAAGACCATTGCTCAAGGCAAAATCGAATCGGGCTTGGCCCAGGCCGACATGGCGTATTTCGCGGCCAATGGCAAAGACCTTTTTAAAAAATCCGGTGCAATCAGGGGCCTTCGGGCCATCGCCAATTTGTACCCCGAAGCCGTCCACATTGTCGTTCGGCGCAGTTCAAAAATTCGCAGCATTGATGATCTTGGTGGCAAAAGAATTTCGCTTGATCTTCGTGGCTCCGGGACCCGCAACATTGCCCGGCGTATTTTGCAGGGCTACGGAATTACCCTGAAAGATATTCGCCAGGTCAATTCCCAGATCGGTCCTGCCATGGACCGGCTTCGTGCCGGGACAATTGATGCGTTCTTTTTTGTGGGCGGGTTTCCTGCACCCGCCATTGAACGATTAAGCCATGAAACGCCCATCAATCTGTTACCCATGCGCAGAACACGGACGGCGGCCATTCGCATCACCAATCCGTTTCTGGCCAAAACAATTATTCCCACCGGCACCTATGGCATCAAGAAAGCCGTTGAAACCTTGTCCGTTGGGGCTTTGTGGTTGGTATCGGATAAAATGGATGAAAAAACGGTCTATGGCATCACCCGGGCCTTATGGCATCCCACCACTCGTGCCATCCTTGATCAGGGGCCGCCTGCAACGCGGCAAATTCGTGTTGAAAATGCCCTGAATGGGGTGGTCATTCCTCTTCATGCCGGTGCCCGGCGCTACTATCGTGAAAAGGGAATGCTGGCCAAACACCGTCCTTGAGCCTGGTTTTATTCACCAGATGTGGGGTCAATTTCAAATTCCTGAATCACCCATGGCTCGCATTTGGCAGCCTCACACCATTCAACCATCAAGGGATGCGCATTGACCGCATCCATATAGGCAATGGCGCCTTCTTCAAGAGGAATTTCATGGGTGGTGAAACGGCTGACAATGGGGGCGAACATGGCATCAAGGGCCGAAAATTCGCCTAGGAGATAAGGCCCTTCCCCGCACGCGTTGGCATGGCTGCGCTGTGCCTCGCGCCAGATGGCCTGAATGCGATTGATGTCGCCCTGAACCAAATCATTTAATTCAATGCCGGGGATTTGGCGGCGCATGTTCATCGGCAGGGCGCGGCGAAGCGGGATGAACCCGCCATGCATTTCTGACGCCACAGCCCGTGCCCAGGCCCGTTCTGCGGGGGCTTTCGGCCAAAGCCCTGCATCGGGACATTTTTCAGCCAGATATTCAATAATCCCCATAGATTCCCAAACCGTTACCGCACCGTCGATCAGGGCAGGCAGCTTTGCCGATGGCGAATATTTCAGAATTTCCGTTCGGGAGTCAGCTTGGCGCAGGGGGATAACGATTTCATCAAAATCGAGCCCGCTTAACTTCATAGCGAGCCACCCTCTGAGCGACCACGATGAATAATTTTTGTTGGCGATTACAAAGGTAATGTCAGCCATTGCCGGGCATGCTCCCATAAGTCTGATTTTATTTTATCTGCATTCCTGATACGCGAGGGAATCAATTATGGCAAGGGAGGGGGAAAAAATGAACCCTTGATCCAAGAGGTGCTAGTCTTGGTTTGTTCATATTCTGGTTGAAAGGCGTCTGATGACACTGAAGGCATTCATTGCGAAAAAACAAAAAGGCACGGTTCCATTAATGGCCATTGCTGAGGGTAATTTTATAAAATGGCGGGCTGGGTGTCCGGCTCGAACAAAGGCTTGGCTGCGGGCCAGCGGCTTTCAGGCCAAACCCGGAACGACAAGCCTGATGGCGGGCCGAAACGGGGAACTCGAAAGGGTTTTTATCGGTATCCCCAATGGTGTGGTGCCAACATCGGGCAGTCATTCGGCCATTGATGATGGCACCCTTTGGGCGTTTGCTGCCGCATCTGCCGGGTTGCCCAAGGGCAGCTATTCCCTTTCCGGGCCAGTGTCTAAAACCCTTGCTGCTCAGGCAGCCCTGGGCTGGGCATTGGGCAGTTATCGATTTGATCGTTACGTTACGAAAGCCAAATCGGGTGCCCAATTGGTTTTCCCGGAAAAGGCGGATCAAAAATTGGTAGAGAATGCCGCGCTGTCCACATTTCTGGTGCGCGATCTGATCAATACGCCCGCCGGTGATATGGGGCCGCCAGATTTGGCTGCTGCGGCCAAAACGCTGGCCCGTGAATTTGGTGCCAAGCTTTCCGTCACCACCGGTGCCCAGTTGTTGAAAAAGAACTATCCGGCAATCCATGCCGTGGGCCGTGCATCAGACAAGGCCCCCCGATTGATCGATCTGAATTGGCGCCATGGCAGCCGTAAAAAATTGCCCCGGGTCACCATTTGTGGAAAGGGCGTGTGTTTTGATACGGGCGGGCTGGATTTAAAATCGTCTGCCGGCATGAAAATGATGAAAAAGGATATGGGCGGCGCTGCACAGGCTTTGGGATTGGCGCGCATGATTATGGCTGCAAAATTACCTGTTCAGCTGCGGGTGCTTATCCCCGCCGTGGAAAATTCGGTCAGTGGCAATGCCTATCATCCCATGGACGTGATCAACACCCGCAAGGGCACCATGGTCGAAGTGGGCAACACCGATGCAGAAGGGCGGATTGTTCTTGCCGATGCCCTGGATGCGGCCTGCACAGATTCCCCTGATCTTTTGATCGACCTTGCCACCCTGACTGGGGCTGCGCGGGTGGCGCTGGGGACAGGCATTGGGGCGTTGTTTTGTAATGATGATCAATTGGCCGAAGATACGCTGGCCGCTGGCATGGCCACCCAAGACCCCCTGTGGCGCCTGCCCCTGTGGCAGCCTTACCGGGAAAAACTTTCAAGCGCCATTGCAGACATCAACAACATCTCGCCGGGTGGCTACGGCGGGGCCATTACCGCAGCTTTGTTTCTGGAGACGTTCGTCACAAAGGATACGCCCTGGATCCATCTCGATTTTATGGGCTGGAATGATAAAGGGCGTGCGGGCCGCCCTGAAGGGGGCGAGGCCCAGGGCATGCGGGCGTTGTTTGCCATGATCGTGAAACGGTTTGGTTCTTGATTTCGCCCCGATCAGGCTCAGATCAGGCAGAGTTCTTGATCAAATTCCTGATTTAGGATAGTTTGATCCGGCTCCGTAATGAATATGCGGTGAAGTGGCATAAGGATAAGAGACCCATGGGCATTGCACTTGATTTTGATCAGGCCCTTGATATTTGGCGGGGCGCCGTTTTGGGTTCGGTGCGCGCCGATTCCCCAGACCTCAGCCAGCGGCAAATGGCCGTGATCCTTTTGGTGTACATGGGCAATCCCCCCCACACTGTGCGTGGCTTGGCGGCGGAATTGCGGGTTTCAAAACCGGCCATTACCCGCGCCCTTGATCGATTGGAAGAACTGGAATTGATAAAGCGCCTGCCCGATGAACGGGACAAGCGCTCTATTCTGGTCGGGCGCACCATTGCGGGGTCTGTGTATTTGCGTGAAATGGCCGACCGTATCACCATGGCGGCAGCGGTTACCGAACGCTAAACCATTTTAGATTTAGATGCGTCGCTCAGAGATAGTGATGATGCCAGGGGGAACAAGCCCCTCACCTGTGGCCAAGACGCAAGACCATTGTTCGTAATCGGTCAGCAGTGCCGTCCAGGTGCCATCGGACTTGGAAACATGGAATTCTAAAATGCCGGTTCCCTTGATTTCGCGAACTTCGGCCAGTTGTTCGCCATATTCGGTAATCAACGTATCCAGCATGCGGGAACGATCGAGACAAACGGCGGCTTGCGCGGGGCTGACCGGTGCTATGGCCAGAATCAGGATGGGTAACAATAGAAGCAAGAAGCGTTTCATGGTCTTCTCTTTCGTTCCGATCCCCCCCACATCGAGTGGATCAAATCACCAGACCAATCATCCTTGTCCTTTTGTTCGCCCTGCCTCGGGTCTTTATAAATCCTGTTTCTTGTGACCCTGATTGCGGGGGGTCTGCCCATTTTTGCCCCTGATGGTTCCGGGGTCATTGCGATTGGCGTCTATGCCAAAAGAAGTAGTTCATCCTTTTTAAGGGACAAAAGTTAATTTTCTAATTATGTCTTTGAGCGAAATTTTAAAACGCGAAATTCGCAAGATTATTACGCATGAAAAGCCATTATTTGGCAGTTTTATTGAGGTTTCTGCTGTTGGCACAATGCCCGAATTAATCGGGGATTGTGCTGAGATCAAAGGCCGCCGCCATCAGGGCCAAGGTATAAGGGGTTTTGGGGTGATCGAAGATATCTTCTGCCAGACCAAATTCGATCATTTTGCCATCCTTGATCACCAGAACCTCGTCGGCCATTGCGCGCACGACCCGAAGATCATGGCTGATGAACATATAGGCCAGCCCATGGCGGTCCTGAAGGTCGCGCAACAGATTGACGATCTGTGCCTGAACAGACATATCAAGGGCCGATGTTGGTTCATCAAGGATGATGATTTTGGGCTTTAAAACCAGTGCCCGGGCAATGGAAATGCGTTGGCGCTGGCCGCCAGAAAATTCGTGGGGATAGCGATGCTTGTCATGGGCATCCAGACCCACTTCTGACAGGGCAGCATCAATCAATGTTTCACGGGCCGCATCATCGCTGCCAATTTGGTGGACTTGTAACCCTTCGCCAATAATTTGGCTGACAGATAGACGTGGGGAAAGCGAAGAAAACGGGTCTTGGAAAACCACCTGAATTTCACGGCGAAACGGCCGGATTTCTTTTTCGGGCCGGCCATCCAATTGGTGTTCGCCAAAATGAATGCTGCCAACGCTTTGTTGCAGTCGCAAAAGCGCCATGCCCAGCGTCGTCTTGCCAGACCCAGATTCGCCCACCACCCCAAGGGTGCGGCCAACACGTAATTGTACGGAAAGCCCATCAACGGCTTTGATGTGGCTGGTAGTGCGTTGCAAGATGCCTTTCTTGACGGGGAACCAGACCCGCAGGTTTTCTGCCTCCATGATGATGGGGGTGTTGCGTGCTTCGCGTTCGGGCTTGGCTTTGGGTTCTGCTGCCAAAAGATGTTTGGTGTAGTCATGGGTGGGATGATCGAAGATATCGGCGGTTGGGCCGTGTTCGACGATTTGCCCATCGGTCATGACCAAAACCCGGTCC
Organism: Rhodospirillales bacterium; assembly: GCA_018666775.1. NCBI lineage: Bacteria > Pseudomonadati > Pseudomonadota > Alphaproteobacteria > Rhodospirillales > Rhodospirillales bacterium. The sequence continues at coordinate 41,713 of JABIXC010000010.1, forward strand.
GCCATGTGGCGCACGATGCGAAGGTCGTGGGTGATTAATAAAAGCGCCATGCCCAGTTTCTTTTGCAGATCGATCAAAAGATCAAGAATCTGGGCCTGAACCGTGACATCCAAAGCGGTGGTGGGTTCATCGGCGATCAACAGGTCTGGCTCATTGGCCAATGCCATGGCGATCATGACGCGCTGGCGCTGGCCACCGGATAATTCATGGGGATAAGCCTGAAGCCGGTTTTCCGCATCTTGTAATCCGACCATGTGCAACAGTTCCAGTGCCCTTGCCCGGGCATCAGAGGGGCGCAGCCCATTATGGAGCACCAGCGTTTCGGTGATCTGGCGTTCAATGTTGTGTAAGGGGTTAAGGGACGTCATGGGTTCCTGGAACACCATGGAAATACGATTGCCCCGAACGTTTGAAAGGGTCGTGTTGTCGGCACCAACCATTTCAATGCCATCAACCAAAATGGAACCCGTTGGGTGGCTGGCCGTGGGATAGGGCAAAAGCTGCAAGATCGAAAGTGCGCTCACTGATTTTCCAGATCCCGATTCCCCGACCAAGGCAACGGTCTCTCCGTGCTTGATGGAAAGATCAATCCCGCGCACGGCATCGGCATCTTCGTCATTGGTCCCAAAGCGAACAGAAAGATCGCGGATTTCTACGAATGGTTTTTCAGGGGATGGCGTCGATACGGTCATGGCGCTTATCCCAACGTCTTGCGTGGATCAAAGGCATCACGCACCGCTTCGCCAACAAAAATCAACAGGCTGAGCATCATGGCCAGGACAAAAAATCCGGAAAGCCCGATCCACGGTGCCTGAAGGTTGGCTTTGCCCTGGGCCAGAACTTCGCCAAGGGATGCCGATCCCGGCGGCATGCCAAGGCCCAGAAAATCCAGTGATGTGAGCGCAGTAATCGCGCTGTTCAAAATAAAGGGCAGAAAGGTCAGGGTCGCCACCATGGCATTGGGCAACACGTGGCGATAGATGATGACGCTGTCTGTGACCCCCAATGCCCGGGCGGCGCGCACGTAATCGAGCTGGCGGCCGCGCAGGAATTCCGCGCGCACAACAGACACCAGCGCCATCCATTGGAACAACAATAAAATCCCCAAAAGCCACCAAAACCCGGGCGTGACGAAGGACGCCATGATGATCAGGACATACAGGGTAGGCACCCCGGACCAGACCTCCATGAAGCGTTGGGCCGCAAGATCAATCCAGCCGCCGAAATAGCCCTGCACCGCCCCGGCCATGATGCCGATGATGGTAGAAATGACGGTTAGGGTCAGGCCGAACAAGACCGATATGCGAAACCCGTAAATCAGCCGCGACAACAGATCGCGCCCTTGATCATCGGTGCCAACCCAGTGACTGGCCGATGGTGGTGCCGGTGCGGGCACGGTCAGGCGATAATCAATGGTGTTGTGGTGCCAGGGAATGGGCGGATGGATCATCCAGCCTTTTTTGGCGATATGGTCAACAAGCCATGGATCGTTGTAATCTGCTTCGGTTGGAAACGCGCCCCCAAAGGTCGTTTCCGGATAGGCCTTGAAAATGGGTGTGTAATAGGCCCCGTCATATTTCACCAAGATGGGTTTGTCATTGGCAATGAATTCGGCAAACAGGCCCAGCACAAAAAGTGCCAGAAAAATGATCAGCGAAATATAGCCCCGGCGGTTGGCCTTGAAGTTATCAATGCGCCGGCGTGTCAGCGGCGTGATGGGGGTGCCGAAAAAACGATCAGGGGTGGGGGTGCTCATATCATGGCGCCCTGTCAAAGCTGATGCGCGGATCAACCAGAACATAGACGATATCGCGGATCAGGTTGATGATCAGGCCCAGCAGGCTGAAGAAAAACAGGGTTGCAAAGACCACCGGGTAATCGCGGTTGATGACCGCTTCAAATCCCAAAAGTCCCATGCCATCAAGGGAGAAAATAACCTCGATCAACAATGCGCCGGTAAACAGAATGGCGATCAGGGCATCAGGAAAGCCTGCGATCACAATCAGCATGGCATTGCGAAACACATGGCCATACAGCACGCGCTTTTCGCTCAATCCCTTGGCCCTGGCCGTGGTCACGTATTGTTTGTGGATTTCTTCCATGAAGCTGTTTTTGGTCAACATGGTCAGGGTGGCAAATCCACCGATCACCAGTGCGGTCAGCGGCAGCGCCAAATGCCAGAAATAATCAACGATGCGCGCGGGCCAGCTCATCGCTTCCCAATTGTTTGATACCAGCCCGCGTAAGGGGAACAGGTCGAAATAACTCCCCCCTGCAAACAGCACAATCAGCAAAATGGCAAACAGGAATCCAGGCACGGCATACAGCACGACAATGGCCGATGATGTCCAGAAATCAAACGGTGATCCATCGTGGTTGGCTTTGGCGATCCCCATGGGGATGGAGATCAAATAGATAATCAGGGTGGACCACAGACCAAGCGAGATGGAGACGGGCATTTTTTCGAGCACCAAATCCACAACCTTTCGGTCGCGATAGAAACTGGAACCAAAATCAAAGGTTGCGTAATTTTTCATCATTTGGAAAAAACGTTCATGGGCTGGCTTGTCAAAGCCATACAGTTTTTCCAGATCTTTGATAAAGGCCGGATCCAGGCCCCTTGCCCCGCGATAGGCACTGTCTTTGCTACTGCCTTGTTGGGATGGGGATTTATTGGTGCCTACTTCGCGCTGGGTGTTGCTGATCCGTGCTGTGGCTTCAACCTTGGTCCCGGTTAGTTCCCCCACCAGCCGTTCCACAGGCCCGCCCGGTGCAAACTGCACGATGACAAAGTTCAGCACCATAATGCCAAACAAGGTGGGCAGGATCAGGCCCAGACGGCGGATGATATAGGCGATCATGGCTGTTTCTTTCGGCGTTTTCGGGACCGAAGCCACCATACGAACGCGATGGCAAAAATGCCACCGATGAACCACGGCCACGGCTTAGGTTTATCGGCATCTTTTGGGCTTTTTTCTATTTTGGCTTCTTCCAAAACGGCCGTTTTCCGGGCTTTTAAGGCAGCTTCTTTGTCCCGGTCCAGCCACCAGCTGTCCAGCTGATAGCCCATTTTCGGGGTTATTTTGGGGCGGCCAAATTTGTCCCAAAAGGCCAGACGGTCGCCCCGGATATGCCATTGGGGAATGACGTAATGGCCGGCCAATAAAATCCGGTCCAGCGCCCTGCTTGCGGCCACCAGGGCTTTGCGGTCCGGGGCCAGAATAATTTTTTCGATGATGGCATCGGCGGCCTTGTCGCGGATGCCCGCATAGTTAAAGCCGCCGGTCACATCAGCGTTTTTGCTAGCCCAGTAATCGCGTTGTTCATTGCCCGGCGAAAGCGATTGCCCCCAGACATTGATGATCATGTCGAAATCAAATTTCTTGATGCGGTTGATGTATTGCGATGTATCTACGGTGCGAATATTGGCTTCAATGCCGAGGCGTTTTAGATTTCCGACAAAGGGCAAGACGATGCGTTCAAAGCTGGGATTGATGAGCAGAATTTCAAAGGTCATGGGTTTGCCGGATGTTCCATTGACCAGTTTGCCATCCCGGATGATCCAGCCGGCCTTTTTTAAAAGTGCGATGGCAGACAAAAGATTGCGGCGCAGGCCCCCATGGGTGCTGCCGGTATCGGGTGGGGCATAGACTTTTGTAAAAATGCTGTCTGGGATGGTGCCTCGAAAGGGTTTTAACAGCGCCAGTTCTTGTGCATCGGGCAATTTGGTTGCGGCCAATTCAGAATTTGAAAAATAGCTGTTGGTGCGGGTGTAGGCACCGAAAAATAACACCCGGTTGGTCCATTCAAAATCAAAGGCATTGGCGAGCGCCTTGCGCACCCGGACATCTTTAAAAATGTCGCGTCTGGTGTTGAATACAAATGCCTGCATGCCCGTAGACAGATTGTGGTTCAGAAATAATTTTTTGAGCAACCCTTGGCGCACGGCGGGCGAATCATAAGACGCCGCCCAGAATTTGGAGGTGTTTTCTTCACGGAAATCGTAATTGCCGCCTTTCAATGCCTCCAGCGCCACGGTGGAATCCCGGTAATAGTCAAAATGGATGCGATCAAAATTGTGTCGCCCGGTTTTTACCGCAAGGTCTTTCCCCCAGTAATTTTTGACCCGTTCATAGGTGATAGACCGCCCGGGGTCGACGTTGATAATGCGGTACGGGCCGCTGCCCAACGGGGGGGTCAGGGTGGTTTTTGAAAAATCGCGGCTCTGCCAATAATGGCGCGGCAAGATGGCGATCTGGCCCAGGATCAGGGGCAGTTCACGATTGCGGTTATTACGGAAGGTGAACTTGACGCGAAGGCGATCCAGCGCCTCGACCTTTGAAACACCGCCATAATAGATGCGATAGCGCGGATGGCCCTTTTTCATCAAGATATTAAAGGTAAAGACCACGTCTTTGGCCGTGACCGGCGTGCCATCATTAAAGCGCGCTTGTTTGCGCAGTTTGAAGGTGACCGAACCCCGATCCGGGGCCAAGGATACGGTTTCCGCCAACAGCCCATATCCGGTAAACGGTTCATCGGAGGCAAAGCTCAGCAACGTGTCATAGGGCAGGGCGGTCAATGCCCCGGGCACGCCTTTCAGGATAAAGGGGTTAAGGGTGTCAAAGGTTTGCAGGGCAGCCTGGCGCAGGGTGCCGCCTTTGGGGGCCGATGGATTGACGTAATCATAATGGCGGAAATTTGCCGGGTATTTGGGCTTCCCGTGCATGGCTATGGCGTGCGAGGCGGCATGGGATGCGGGTTCTGCGGCAATTGCCGGGAATGAGGCCATCAGACAGGGGGCAAAAAGGCTGACAAGGACAGCATATTTTGCCCATCCAGGCTTTCCCACGCCCCTATCTTGCATGAACAGTCCTTTAGTTATCGCGCAACAGTTCTAGCGCCTGAGCATGGATGTCTGGGTCCCCGGCGGCAACCACCCTTGGCCCCGACGCAATGGTCAACGGTGCACCTTCCCAATCGGTAATGATGCCACCGGCACCTTCAACGATGGGCACAAGGGCCGCAAAATCATAAGGCTTGAGATCAGCCTCGACAATCAGGTCCGTGTGGCCCGATGCCAACAATCCATAGGCATAACAATCGCCACCATAAAGGGGATGCTGGACATGATCGCAAACCCGGGCAAAAGCTTCGGCATCTTTGCCCACAAACATATGGGGGCTGGTGGCGTAAAGAATGGCGCGATCGATGCTTTTGCATTTGCGCACCCGGGCGGGTTTGCCATTAAAAGTGCTTTCCTTGCCCGCAACCCCGGCCCAGCGTTCAGACAATATCGGCTGGTTAATCAGCCCAAGGATGGGCACGCCATTTTGGGCCAGTGCGATCAAGGTGCCAAACAGGGGTTTCCCGGTGATAAAGGATTTGGTGCCATCAATGGGGTCCAGTACCCAGACGAATTCGGCATCAATGTTTACCGAGTCAAATTCTTCGCCCAAAATACCGTGATCGGGATAGGCATCTTCGATCAAGGCCCGGATGGCGATTTCGGCCTCGCGGTCGGCCTTGGTGACGGGGCTTAAATCGCCCTTGGTCTCAACCGAAAGCGCAGCGCTCCGAAAATAATGGCTGAGAACCACACCCGCCGCGTCGGCTGCCCGATCTGCCAGGTCGATGAAACCGTTCATGGTTTCAAGGGATATCGCTTCTGTCATCTTAGGGCAGGGTGACAGGCTGGTCCGAAAGGGAACTGAGATAGGCAATCAAGGCGGCGCGATCTTCAGGCTTTTTGATGCCCGCAAAGCCCATTTTGGTGCCCGGTGCGTAAGTTTTGGGTTTGGCAATAAAGCGGTTTAGCGCTTCAAAATCCCAATTCCCGCCTAATTTTTTCAGGGCCTTGGAATAGCTGAACTTTCCGCCCGCCTGTTTTGCACCGACAATGTTCCAAAGCATTGGCCCGACCTTGTTCTTGCCACCCTTTTTGAGGGAATGACAGGTGGTGCATTTTTTTGCCAGCTTTTTGCCGGCATCCATGCTGGCCTTGGCCAAAAGCGGCGCAATAGAGGCGAGCTGGGCCACAGGTTTGGCGGCTTTGGTGGCCGCTGGGGCAGCTGTTGGCGTTGCCGCCAGAACCGAATAGGCCGGTTTGGCCAATGGGTGCGACGGAGTCAGGCCATCGCCTGCCAAATCCACAACCTTGATGACCAAAAGTGTGACCAAAACGGCCCCGATGATTTTATTCCACTCAAATGCGGACATATGTTTGTTTCCCGATTACGTGTTGAGGCGCAAAGAGATTAGCGTTTCACCCCGATTCTGTCCAATCGGGAATGCGTATAGAATTACTGCCTGTATCAGGCCCGGTTTCGGGGTATATTTTAACACCACATATTAATAGCCACTTTGGTACAGATGCCCCCATCACCCTTGAAAACGCCCGCTAACCCCGTTGTTTTGATCCCGGCCCGGATGGCATCCACCCGTTTGCCGGATAAGCCCATGGCCGATATCAATGGTGAGCCCATGATCGTCCATGTCTGGCGGCGCGCGGTTGAGGCCGATATTGGTCCGGTTGTTGTGGCAGCGGGAGAGGCCGAAATCGTTGATGCCATTAAAGGCATGGGTGGAAAAGCCGTGTTGACCCGGCCCGATCATCCATCGGGGTCTGATCGCATCCATGAATGCCTGACCACCCTTGACCCCGATCGCAAATATGACGCCGTGGTCAATCTACAAGGTGACCTGCCGACCCTTGCCCCCGATTTGCCCGGCCGTGCGCTCGGGCTTTTGGATATCGGGGAAGTGGACATTGGTACTTTGGCTGCCGAAATCGGCGAGGCATCAGAAAATGATAATCCCAATGTGGTGAAGGTCGTGCCTATTCAGGAAACCGTTCAAAAAGACAGATGCCAAGCAAAAGGGTTTACCCGCAAACCCATGGCGGTGGGTGCCAGCCCGATCTGGCACCATATTGGATTGTATGCCTGGCGGCGTGATGCGCTGGAGCGTTTTGTGACCTTGCCCCCCAGCCCATTGGAGTTGCGCGATAAACTGGAACAGATGCGCGCCCTTGAAAATGGTATGCGCATTGATGTTGCCTTCGTTGACACGGTTCCCCTTGGTGTTGATACTTCCGCCGATCTTGATCGGGCTCGGAGCATGCTTGAATAATGGCTAACAAAAATTCCATCGCATTTCAGGGCCTGTCCGGGGCCTATTCTGATCTTGCCTGTCGTCAGGTCTATCCTGATATGACGCCCATGGCGTGCCCCACCTTCGAAGAAGCGTTCGCCGCCGTCGAAGAAGGGCGCGCAAATTTGGCCATGATTCCCATTGAAAATTCCGTGGCGGGCCGGGTGGCCGATATCCATCAATTGATGCCCCATGCAAAATTGCAGATCATCGGCGAACATTTCCAGCGGGTAAATCATCATCTGTTGGCCCCCAAAGGTGCCAGCATGGAAAGTCTGGTTCGCGTGCGCAGCCATGTGCATGCGCTGTCCCAGTGCCGGAAATACCTGCATGACCATTGCTTGCAGCCGGTGGTGCACGCCGATACGGCAGGGGCTGCCGCCGAAGTTGCAGAACGTGGCGACATTGCGGAAGCAGCGATTGCGTCAGAATTGGCAGCCGATATTTATGGATTGGAATCGTTGGCCGCCAACATTGAAGACGCCGATCATAATACCACCCGTTTTGTTGTTCTGGCCGCCGATGCCAAAGACCCCGGCCCCGACAATGGTTTGGTGATGACCGCGTTCCTGTTCAGGGTCCGCAACATTCCGGCGGCGCTGTATAAATCCATGGGCGGGTTTGCCACCAACAATGTCAACATGACCAAACTTGAAAGCTACATGGCGGCAGGCACCTTTGCCTCGACCGAATTCTATGCCGAAATAGAAGGCCACCCCGATGATCCATCGGTAAAGCTGGCATTAGAAGAACTCGCCTTCTATTCAGAAAAAATCCACATCATGGGCGTTTTCCCTGCACACGATTTTCGCAAGGAAATCTAGATCAACAAGCTTCCGCAAGGAAATCTAGACAGCACCGCTTAGGTGATCGATCAGGATTTTGGTGCCAATGAGGATCAACACCAGACCGCCAATAATTTCTGCACGCTTGCCCAGCAGCGGCCCAACCCGGTGGCCGATGTAAACTCCGATCAGCGACATGGTAAATGATGTTGCCCCGATCATGGGCGCGGCCAGCAGGATGGATACCCCCAGCAGGGCCAAGGTCACGCCGACGACAGCGGAATCGATGCTGGTGCCAATGGCCGTCAAGACCATGATCATCGGTGTTTCGCGCTTTTTGGGGTGAGCGTCTTCTTCGTTTACGCCTTGAAAGCCTTCCCACAGCATTTTGCCACCAATGATCCCCAACAAGACAAAGGCGATCCAGTGGTCGATGTCTTTGATGGCATCGTGAAAGGCAGCACCTATCAGAAAGCCGATGCTGACCATGATGGCTTCGGCCCCGCCAAAATAAAGGGCGGTGCCAAAGCGGTCGCGAAGCCTTGGGTGATGGGTACTGGCACCTTTGGCAACGGCGGCGGCAAATGCATCAGAGCCAAGGCCAATGGCCAGGATAAAAAGGGCAATGGGGGTCAAACGGCGTGTCCATCAAGCCAGTCACGGATGAGACGTCTAGCAATGGAAACCGGGCGTGGCAGACGCCATGCGCCGCCCAGGCGTTCTGAATCGGCTTGATCGCGGACGGTCATAAATTCGGTCACCTGATCGCGGGTGAACCATTGGGCATCGGCCAGTTCATCTTCCTGAATGGTGATTTTCGTGCTGGTGGCATCGGCATAAAACCCAAGCATCAGATTGGATGGAAAGGGCCATGGCTGGGAATGGGCATAGCGGATATTGGTAATGGCAATGCCTGCTTCTTCCATGACTTCGCGGGCGACGGCTTCTTCCAGCGTTTCACCGGGTTCGACAAATCCGGCCAAGGTGGAATACATGAAGTTCTTGTTGCCGGGCCTACGCCCCAAAAGACAGCGATCCCCGTCAATCACCAGCATAATAACGGCGGCATCGGTGCGTGGGAAATGGGGGGTCGCGCAATCGGCGTTGGTGCAGGTGCGCACGTGGCCCGCGTCATCTGCCACCGTGGGTGATCCACAAATGCCACAAAACCCATGGCGACGGTGCCAATACAAAAGGGCCCGGGAATAGACCATTAATTGGGCATCTGTTGGGTGCAGCAAGGAGCCAATATCGCGGACATTCATGAATTTTCCGCGCGCGCTTAATGCCGGGTGATCTTCGGGTTTTTCAAGATGGGAAATATCGATGGCAAAACAGGCCCCGTCCCCGTGCATGCCCAACAAGACATGAAGGGTGTCCTCGCCCGATACCCCACGGGCTTCATCGGGGGTTAAATAGATGGGCACCGGGGCATCGCCCGGCCCGATCAAATGGTGGTCGCGCCAGACCAGACTGATCCGGGTGGCGGGGTCCTTGATCCTGTCATTGACCCATGCAGTGTCTTTGCGCAAAAGCCCGGCCCGGTCGATGTCACCGCCGGAAAAGAAATTGGGCTCTTTGATAAACGTCATTGCGCACCTTTTTGAAATAGCATCAGAGAAAACCATTCCTTCGCATCGGACCAAACGGCGGTTTGGGTAAGACCAAGGGAAGCCAATTCATTGCCAGTATTAATGGGATCAAATTTCTTTGAAATTTCGGTGTGAATGGTCTCAGATTTTTTGAAATCAACCGTGAAATCCAGATTATTCAATTGGACCGTTTGATCGCGCAAACTTTCAAGATGCATTTCGATCTGGCGGGCATCCTCATTATAAAAGGCCCGGTGGGAAAAATGCGTGATGTCGAAATCGCCGCCAAACCGATGGTTCAGATGGGTCAAGATGTTCAGGTTGAACTGGGCGGTGAAGCCATCTGCATCATTATAGGCGGCCTCCAGGGTTTGGCTGTCCTTGTGCCGGTCTACGCCCAAAAGAAAATAATCCCCGGGCGCCATAGCATCCTTGATCCGGGCCAAAAATGCCAGACGCTCAGGGTCTCTGAAATTGCCAAGGGTGGAGCCAAGGAAAATAAACATGCGCGCCTTTGCAGGCGTTGCATGCAGGGCGTTCAGGGCCTGTTCGTAGGTGCCGGAAAAGCCCCGGATGGTCAGGGTATCAAAACCCGCAATCAGATCATGTGAACTTTCTGTCAAAGCCGTTTCGGACACATCGATGGGGGCAAAATGGATGGCATTGCCCACTCCGGCTGCTTTGGCATAAGCGGCCAGCAGAAAACGGGTTTTTGTGGCTGACCCACTGCCCAGTTCCACCAATTCGCAATCCCCCGTCTGGGCCGCAATGTCATCAGATGATGCGGCCAGAATGCTGCGTTCTGTCCTTGTTGGGTAATATTCAGGGGTGTCGCAAATGCGATCAAACAATTGAGACCCCAGGGCATCGTAAAAATATTTACAAGGCAGCGTTTTGGGCATTTGGCCGAGTGCATTGATAACGTCATCACCGTTATCGTCCCCTTTATCATTTTCCGATTGTCCAAGGCGGACAAGCTGAAAGCGCTCGGTGTCTTTAAGAAGTTCCATAAGGCCCTTGTATTGCGTTGTGTAATGTTTTGTTGGCTGAATTTTGCCAGATCATAGACGAGCCAGCATGCCTTGGCAAAAACCCAGATAGGGCCATTTAGTGCTTGCTTATGTAACGCTGCGCAGGGCACTACCATCGTTCGCGTTAATCTGAATAACAGGTTGTTTTATTTCATGAAGTCATCGGTTCTGATCTTCATCATCATGTGTGCGGCCCTGGCCATGAGCCAGTTCATGCGTGCGGCCCTGTCGGTGGTGGCCCCTGATATTATGGCCGATACGGGGCTTGCTCTTGATCAATACGGCACGCTCGCAGGCGCTTTCTTTTTTGGGATTGCCGCCGCACAAATTCCAACGGGCATCTTGCTGGACCGGTTTGGGGCGCGCGTTACCGTTGCCCTGATGCAGCTGCTTGCCGCTGCTGGCACCATCGCCTTCGTGTTGTTTGACGGGTTCTGGGCGATGTTTGCGGCCCGGTTTATCACCGGAATGGGCTTTGCCAGCGCATTGATGGGCGGGTTGGTGTTGGCGGCGCGTTGGGTGCCAAAGGATCGCTTTGCCCAGGTTGCGGGCACGTTGATCGCTGCATCTCAGGCTATCGGCTTGTTGTTGGCAGCCACCCCAATGGCTGCCCTTTCGGCGGTGGAGGGCTGGCGGGCGGCTTTTTTGTTGGCAGCCCTGGTGACCGTTCTGACGTCTATGGCGGTGTGGTCAATGGTCCGCGATGCACCGCCCGATCATCCATGGCATCAGCGCAAGCCCGATAGTGCCCGTGATATTTTTCAGGGATTTTTACAGGTCCTGGGCATCAAAGGCATGGGCTATGTCATGTTAATGGCCATGTCGGGCTATCCGATCATGATCACGCTGGTTGGGGTTTGGGGTGGGCCGTATCTTCATGATGTCCATGGGTTGGACGGATTGGCCCGGGGAAATGTTCTGTCCTTGTTGGTGATCGGCGGGGTGGTTGGGCTTTTGGCTTATGGGCCATTGGACCGATTGCTGGATACCCGTAAATACGTGGTTATCGGCGGCGGGCTTCTCAGTTCTGGCATTCTGGCGATTTTGGCGCTTTTGGAACAGCCGCCTTTGATGGTGGTTATGGGCCTATTCGCGCTGTACGGGCTGTCAGGGGCCTATTACATCACCAATATCGCCCTTGGCCGGGCATTGTATCCAGAACACCTGATTGGTCGCGGGGTGACGACGGTTAATCTTGGCACATTTACCGGTGTTGCCGTGGTGCAGTTGATAACCGGGGCCTTGATGGGGTTCTTTGGGTCAGATGCCGAGGTTGGTGCTGGCATTGGCAGCGGTGCCGGGTCTGCTCCAGAAATCGCCTATCGCTGCCTGTTTGGCTTTCTCAGCGCCTATTCCTTCACAATTGTCATGGTCTATACGCGGATGGTTGACGTCAAACCATCGGGGGAACGCGGGCCCCAGCCAGCGCCACCCGAAAAACCATAAAAATATAGCGAAACCCTTGCCAGCCTTTGGATCAAAAATGGTATAGTCCCGCCTGAGAGGCTGGCGGTGGACGGAAGTCCCGCCAATCCGGTCAGGTCCGAAAGGAAGCAGCCGTAACGGAATTTTTCGGGTCATTTGTCAGTCTCTCACCTAAGGCTGAAAATAACGGGAGGCGTTCCGGGCATTGGTCCCGGCAGCGGCCATGAGCGAGCAAAACGGCGAACAAGATACAGGTACAGATACGGGTGCGAATTCGGGGGTGGCCTATCAGGTTCTTGCCCGTAAATATCGTCCCCAGTCTTTTTCCGGACTGATCGGCCAGGAAGCCGTTGTCCGGACCCTGACCAATGCCATTGATGCGGACCGTCTGGCCCATGCCTGGCTTTTGACGGGGGTGCGCGGGGTTGGCAAAACCACCACGGCACGAATCATCGCGCGCGCGCTGAATTGTATTGGCGCAGACGGCAATGGCGGCCCGACACCGGAACCCTGTGGGGTTTGCGATAATTGCATCACCATTGCGGAAGGCCGCCATCCAGACGTTCTGGAAATGGATGCTGCCAGCCGCACCGGTGTTGATGACATGCGGACCCTGATTGAAGGGGTGCGCTATAGGCCAACAAGCGCGCGCTATAAAATCTACATCATTGATGAAGTGCATATGTTGTCGACCAGCGCCTTTAATGCGTTGCTGAAAACCCTGGAAGAACCGCCAGAACATGTAAAATTTGTTTTCGCAACGACCGAATCGCGCAAAATTCCGGTCACGGTATTGTCCCGGTGCCAGCGCTTTGATCTTCGCCGCGTCGATGAAGATGAACTGTCCAGCCATTTTGCAGGCATTGCCAAAGAAGAAGGGGTCGACCTTGATCCGGGTGCGGTGCGGCTGATTGCGCACGCAGCGGATGGGTCTGTTCGCGACGGCCTTTCCATTCTGGATCAGGCCATCGCATCACGCAGTGGGGATGGCAGCATTGGCGAAGATGCTGTCCGCGCCATGCTGGGCCTTGCCGATCGCACAGAAGTGTTTGAGCTGTTTGAATCCGTCATGAGCGGTGAAATCGGCGAGGCGCTGGACCGTCTTTCTGCGCAATATGCCGCAGGCGCTGATGGGGAAAGCATTATGGGCGATCTACTGGATCTCGCCCATTGGCTGACGCGGGTAAAAATCACCCCGGTTATTGCCGATGATCCTGTGGTGCCAGAGGTCGAACGGGTCATTGGGCGGCGTCTGGCCGAAGGTCTGTCCATGCCGGTTTTAACCCGGGCCTGGCAGATGTTGCTGAAAGGGTTGAGCGAAGTTCAGACAGCGCCCCAGCCCATGAAAGCATTGGAAATGGTTTTGGTACGCATCGCCTATGCCGCCAGCCTGCCAACGCCTGCAGAAATGGTCTCTCGCCTTGAAAAGGCCCCGCCAGTTTCGAGCGCCCCAGCGCCAGCGGCACCAACAACTCAGGCACCAACAACTCAGGCACCAACAACTCAGGCACCTGTCTCGGCTCCGGCTCCAGCGCCGGCTCCAGCAGAAACCGCACCAGCCACAACATCAAGCACAGCCTCAAGCGCGCCTCAAGCAGCCCTGCAACCTGTTCCCACGCCTGAAACGGTGCCCGCAACCGGGGGGACGCTTCCAAAAAATTATGAAGCCATGCTGGCGCTTTTGGATGATGCCCGCGAAGGGCGGTTGGCTGCAGAATTGCGTACCCAGGCCCATTTGGTCCGGTTTGAACCCCCTCGGTTTGAATTCCGGCCCGGGCCCAATGCGTCCAGCAATCTTTCCAACCGGTTGGGGCCGGTTTTAGACCGCCTCACCGGCGTGCATTGGGGTGTTAGCTTATCGCGTGAAGAAGGGGACCCAACCTTATCCGAACAGGCCGAATCCAGAGATGCCGCCCGCAAGCGTGAAGCCGCAGGCCACCCCTTGGTGAAGACCGCGCTGGAAACGTTCCCCGGATCAAAAATCACAGATGTGCGCGATACCCCGATCGTTGCCGATATGGCACTTGATCCGGAAAATGATCCAGAAAATGAAGATGACAATCAGGAGAATGATGAATGAAAAACCTGAGCCAAATGATGAAGCAGGCCCAGGCGATGCAGGACCGGATGAAGGAAATGCAAGATCGACTGGATAAGACCTTGGTGGATGGCAGTGCAGGCGGCGGGGCGGTTTCCGTTGTGTTGACCGGCAAAGGCAACCTGCAAAGTCTCAAAATCGATCCAGAAATCGTTGACCCCAATGAAGTGGGCATGTTGGAAGACCTGATCAGGGCCGCCTTTAATGATGCCAAACTTCGGGTCGAAGAAATGGCTGCGGAAGAAATGTCTGAAGTGACGGGCGGATTGCAATTGCCCCCCGGCATGAAGCTGCCTTTTTAGGGAGCCTGTTTGTTTCCATGTCCAGTCCAGAAATCGAACGACTGATCGGCCTGCTTGCGAAATTGCCGGGGCTTGGCCCGCGATCTGCACGACGCGCAACGCTGTATCTTCTTAAACGCCAGGAATCTGTCATGGCCCCGCTGTCGCGTGCGCTGGAAGAAACCGCAGCGGCCATTCATTCCTGTTCGGTCTGTGGCAATCTAGATTCGAGAGACCCCTGTGGGCTGTGCAGCGATGACCGGCGGGATCGGTCGCTTCTTTGTGTGGTGGAAGAAGTGGCAGACCTTTGGGCGCTGGAACGCGGCGGTTCATTTCGCGGGCGCTATCATGTTTTGGGTGGCGTGCTTTCGGCCCTTGATGGGGTGGGACCTGAAGACCTGAACATCACAAACCTGATCGCCCGTGCGGATGATGAAAGCACGTCCGAAGTCATCTTGGCCCTGTCTGCCACGGTCGATGGCCAGACCACGGCGCATTACATTGCTGAACGCTTAGGGGATGTTGATGTTTCCGTGACCCGCCTTGCCCATGGGGTTCCTGTGGGTGGCGAGCTCGACTATCTGGATGACGGCACAATCTCTGCGGCCCTTAAGGCACGTCGCCCTATTTAAAATCCTATCTAGGGGAGAAGGTCGGAGAAATCTGGCGCAGATTCCCAATTACGCAGGTCCGTTTTCAGGCGGGGCAGCGCGCGGACAGGAATTTCTCCGACAAAATTTTCAAAGCAGGTTTTGGTTTCTTCCAATGCGACGGGGGCGTCTTCGCTTTCGCTGATGATGATCCCGGCAATGGCAATGTTGCGTCTTTGCAGGGCACCGATGGCCGTGAGCCCATGGGACAGCGCCCCTAAATAACTGCCGACAACTATGATGGCAGAAAGATCAATGCCGGCCATCCAGTCGATGACCGTTTTATGGTCCGTTATGGGGGCCATGACCCCACCCACACCTTCGATCACGGTGGTTGTCTTGTCTGAAAGCTGGTCATTGCAAAATTGGATCACGGCGGCCAGATCAATGGGTTTGCCCGCGCGAAGAGCGGCCATGTTGGGGGCAATGGGGGCATCAAAGCGCCATGGGGATATGGCAGAAATGGTTTCCAATGTTGCCTGTTTTCCAGCGGCTTCCAGCAGCAGGGCGCTGTCGCTGGTTTCAAAATCATTTGCGTCAAACCCGGATATGACGGGCTTTAAAACCGTCACGTCCTCACCTTTTGCGCCGATCTGGTGGGCCAGCGCGCAAGCGACCAGGGTCTTGCCGATCTCGGTTCCAGATGCGGTGATGAAAAGACCCTTCGCCATCAAACAGACACCAGATCAAGTTTGGTGATGGCGTGGGCCAGTGCCAGAACATCATCATCACTATGCGCCGCAGAAAATGTGACGCGCAGGCGCGCAGTGCCTTTTGGCACGGTGGGCGGGCGGATGGCGGTGACCAGAAAGCCTTCTTTTTCCAGCGCACTTGATGCAGATAACGCACGCGCCTCATCGCCTATTATCAGGGGCACCACGGCACTTTCGGCTGGTTTCAGGCTAAGGGCATCGGTAAACAAACGGGCTTTGGCAATGGGCTTGGAAACCAGCGCTGCATCGGTTTCGATCAGTTCCAGACCTTTTTCTGCCGCCGCCAACACGCCCGGTGGCAGGGCGGTTGTGAAGATCAGGCTGCGCGCCCGGTTGACCATCAGGTCAATGGCGGCCCGGCTGGCGGCCAGATAGCCGCCATAGGCCCCGGCTGCTTTGGACAGGGTTCCCATGTGCAAATCAATGGGGGTGTGATCACCCTTGGCAAAGCCACTGCCGCGCCCTTGATTGATCACACCAAGGGCATGGGCGTCATCCACCAACAACCAGCAATCCATGTCACGGGTCAGGGTAGACAAAGCTTCAATGGGGGCGCAATCACCATCCATGGAAAACACGCCTTCTGTCATGACCAAAACATTTTTGTAATGTGGGCGATGTTCAGCCAGAATTTTTGCGCAATCTTGGGCGTCGTTGTGGGCAAAAAAGCGAATGTCGCTGCCCGATAAGGTTGCCCCCCCATGCATGCAGGCATGGGACAGTTCATCGGCAACAATCAGATCCCCGGGGCCAACAAAGGCCGGGATAATGCCGATATTGGCAAGATAGCCCGATCCGAACACGACAGACGCTTGTGTGCCCTTGATCCTGGCAATGCGCGATTCCAGCGCCGTATAAAGCGGGTTATCGCCAGTGATCAGCCGGGATGCGCCGGTTCCTGCACCATATTTTTCTGTGGCTTCAATGGCAGCTTGTTTCAGGGCCGGGTGTTGGCTCAGCCCCAGATAATCATTATCGCAAAAGGCAATTAGCCCGGTTTTGCCGCGCATGACCCGGGCGTCAGGTTCCCGCGTCGTGGGGGAAAGACGCCGGGTCAGGGTTTTGGCCTTAATTTCTGCCAGTTTTTGCAATGCATGTTGATCAAGGGACAATGTCATGGGCGGATCATAGCGTGAAATCATAGCCCTTCGCGACCCGATTACGCACCCGATTGCAACATGGTCCCTGATTGACTAGGGTGCGTTGAAACCACCACGGAAGTCCCCCAATATGGCCACCCACAAGCCAGATCAAAACAGCCCTTCTCGTCAGTCCCGATCGCCCGAACCTGTGCCCGAAACTGTAGCCGATATTCGCCATGATTGGACGAAGGCAGAAGCGCGCACCGTCCTTGATTTACCTTTCAATGATTTGTTGTACCGGGCCCATACCCTGCATCGGCGTTATTTCGACCCAACTGAAGTTCAGTTTTCCACCTTGTTGAACATCAAGGATGGTGGCTGCCCCGAAGATTGTAAATACTGCGCCCAGTCATCAAAGTTTGATACAGATTTAAAGGCAGAAAAATTAATGGCCGTGAATGCCGTGGTCGAAAAGGCCCGCATCGCAAAAGAAGCAGGTGCGCAGCGGTTTTGTATGGGGGCCGCATGGCGCAACCCCAAAGATCGCGATCTGGATCAGGTCTGCGACATGGTATCTGGGGTCAAGGCATTGGGAATGGAAACCTGTGTGACCCTTGGCATGTTGGAAGACCGCCAAGCCGCCCGCCTGAAACAAGCGGGCCTTGATTATTACAATCACAATCTGGATACGTCCGAAGAATATTACGGCGAAATCATCACCACCCGAACTTATCGCGATCGCCTGGACACCTTATCGCGGGTGCGCGATGCTGGCATCAATGTGTGTTGCGGCGGCATTCTAGGCCTTGGTGAAGATGAAGATGATCGCGCCTCCATGCTGGTCAGTCTTGCCAATCTGGAACAGCATCCAGAATCCGTGCCCATCAATGCCCTGGTGGCCATCGAAGGTACGCCTTTGGCAGAAAACGAAATGCCCGATGCCATTGATTTTGTCCGGGTGATTGCCACGGCCCGGATCATGATGCCGGCATCGGTGGTGCGCTTTGCGGCGGGCCGATCAGAAATGGATGAAGCGACCCAGGCGATGGCATTCTTTGCCGGGGCCAATTCCATTTTTTATGGCGAAAAATTACTGACCACCCCCAATCCCGAAAGCACGGCAGACCGGGCGTTTCTGGATCGTCTGGGCATGCACCCCATGGGCAGTACCGGAAATATGGACCGGGGAAATGCCGAAAAAGCCTGAACAAGACAAACTCTGGCTGCCCTACACCCAAATGGCGCTGGAAACCCCGCCGTTGGAGGCCGTCGCTACCGAAGGGACGCGGATCCTTTTGGCCGATGGCCGCGACCTGATTGACGGGATCGCTTCGTGGTGGACCGCGTGTCACGGCTATAACCATCCCAAAATTATTGAGGCCATTCAGTCTCAGGCGACCATCATGCCCCATGTCATGTTTGGCGGTCTGGTCCATCGGCCCGCCCTTGATCTTGCCAATAAATTGGCGGTCTTGGCCCCGGGTGATTTGAACCATGTTTTCTTTTCAGATTCTGGCTCCGTCGCGGTAGAGGCGGCCCTGAAGATGGCCCTGCAATTCTGGATCAATCAGGGGATCAAAACCCGCAATCGGTTTGTCTGTTTCAAGGGCGGCTATCACGGCGACACCATCGGGGCCATGGGGGTGTCTGATGGCGAAAACGGATTCCACGCAACCTTTAAACCCATCTTGGCCGAAAACATTTTGGCAGACCTGCCCATTGGTGCTGCGGCGCGCAGAGATTATGCATCCCTTTTGGATCGCCACAGCGATGACATTGCGGCCGTCATTATTGAACCCTTGGTCCAGGGCGCGGGTGGCATGGTGTTTCATGATCCAGATACCTTGGCCGCAATTGTCAATGAGGCGCAAAAACGCGGCATTCTTGTGATTGCCGATGAGGTTTTCACAGGCTTTGGCCGCACTGGTAAAATGTTCGCCTGTAATAGCGCCAATGTGGTGCCCGACATCATGACCCTGTCAAAGGCGCTGACCGGCGGTGCGCTGGGGTTGGGGGCGACCTTGGCCGGGGACCGGGTGTTTGATGCCTTTTTGTCGGATGATCTTGATGCCGCCTTCATGCATGGGCCCACGTATATGGCGAACCCGATGGCGATGGCGGCGGCAAATGCGTCTTTGGATTTGTTTGAAACCGAACCAAGGCTGGATCAGGTGGCGACAATTTCGGCGGCCCTAAAAGAGGGTCTGGCCCCATGCAAAGACATCCCCGGTGTTGTGGATACCCGTGTGTTGGGGGCCATCGGGGTGGTTGAACTGGCAGAAATGCCTCTGGAACGGCTTTATGCTTTGCGCAGTGCGTTCATCACGCGCGGGCTCTGGGTGCGCCCATTTGGAAAAATTGTCTACCTGACACCGGCATTCACCATTGAATCTGGCGAATTTGGCGATCTTTTCTGCCTGATGGAAGGAATAAAGGACGTTTTAAGCGCCAATCCGGCGTAACCGGTGTAAAATGGCCGACATGTATTTGAAACAAAAGAAAGTAGCCGGGTCATGAGTTTTGGTATTCCTGGGATCCCCGGCGGCGGCCATGGGGCAGGTGGACGGACATCTTTCATGCATCGCGAACGGGGCGAAAGCCTGAAGACGCTGCGTGGGTTGTACCCCTATCTGAAACCCTATCGCCTCCAGATTGCCGGGTTCCTTTTGTCGCTGGGTGTTGGTGCAGCATCGGTGCTGGCCATGGGGTTGGGGCTTAAATATCTGGTGGATGAAGGCTTTGCCAAGGCCAACCCGGCCCTTTTGGATCAATCCCTGATCGTTTTGTTTGTCATCGTCTTTATCATGGGGGGGTCTACCTATGCCCGGTTTTTCCTGATCTCGTGGTTGGGGGAACGGGTGGCGACAGATTTGCGCCGCCGCACGTTTGATCATGTGGTCGGGCTTTCGGTTGGCTTTTTTGAAACCACAAAGATCGGTGAAATCCTGTCCAGGCTCACCACCGATACAACGGTGCTGCAATCCATGGTCGGGTCTTCGGTGTCATTGGCCATTCGCCATGCGTTGATGCTGGTCGGTGGCTTGGCCATGCTGATGTACACCTCTATCGAGCTGACCGGCCCCATTTTTCTGATCGTGCCGGTGATTGTTGCCCCGGTGATTATTTTTGGTCGCCGGGTGCGGGTGCTGTCACGATTGTCTCAGGATAAAATCGCTGAAACCAGTGCCTTTGCCGAAGAAAGCCTCAACAATGTGCGCACCGTGCAGGCTTTCAGCCACGAAGAACAGGATCGAAAAATCTATCGCGATTGTGCAGAGGTCGCCTTTGATACCGCCATTGACCGGACGCGTGCGCGGGCCATTTTGAATTTTGCGGTGATCGTTTTGATGTTTGGCGCCGTTGGCGTGATGATCTGGATCGGCGGCCACAAGGTTTTGACAGGCACGGTCACAGCCGGGGAAATGTCTGCCTTTATCTTTTATGCCCTTGTCATGGCGCGGTCTGCGCGCGGGCTATCTGAAGTGTATGGGGATGTGCAGCGCGCCGCCGGGGCCACGGAACGGTTGCTTGAAATTATGGCGTTAAAGCCGGAAATCACGGCCCCGGAAAACCCGGTTGCCCTGCCAGAACCGGCTGTTGGGACGGTGCGGTTTTCCGATGTGACGTTCCATTATCCATCGCGCCCCGATACCTCGGCGCTTACGGGGTTGAACCTTGACATTACCACGGGCGAAACCGTGGCTTTGGTTGGCCCATCTGGGGCGGGCAAAACCACGGTGTTTCAATTGGCCCTGCGGTTTTATGACCCGCAAACGGGGACGGTGTCGCTGGATGGGGTGGACCTGAAAGACGCTGATCCTGTGGCCACCCGCCAGCGAATTGGGCTTGTGCCCCAAGAACCGGTGATCTTCGCTGCCAATGCTTGGGAAAACATCCGCTATGGCCGCGAAGACGCAACGAACGAAGAAGTCCGTGCCGCAGCCGAAGCCGCCGTTGCCACGGAATTTCTGGACCGCATGCCCGATGGCTTTGATACCTTTATGGGGGAACGCGGCGTACGCCTTTCCGGTGGCCAGCGCCAGCGCATTGCCATTGCCAGGGCCATTTTGCGCAACCCTGCTGTGTTGCTGTTGGATGAAGCGACATCGGCGCTGGATGCAGAAAATGAACGCCTTGTCCAAGCGGCCTTGGAGCGCTTGATGGAAGGCCGGACCACGTTGATCATTGCCCATCGTTTGGCCACGGTGGTCAATGCAGATCGCATCGCCGTGATTGATCGCGGGCGGATCATATCGACGGGCACCCATGCAGAATTGATGGAATGCTGTGATCTGTATGCCCGATTGGCCGCCATGCAATTTGATCCGGATATGACATTGGAAAAACTGGCCGCTGCCCGGGGGGCAATTCATTAAATTCTAAACGGTGCGGAGACCTGTAAAAAACCCGGAAATCTGGGAAATTCAGGGAGTTATTATGAAAAATTCAGTCCTTAATCTACGCCCGGCTTCGGCCTTTACGGGCACGGTCATCAGCGACATTGATTTGCGGGAACCGATCCCTGATTCTGCCGTGGCCGAAATGAAAAATGCGCTTTTTGAAACCGGCGTTTTATTTTTTCGAAGCCAGAATCTGGAACCCGCCCATCAAATGGCGCTGGCCGAAAAATTTGGCCCCGTGCCAGACGCAGAATTTTTAAAAACCGTCGATGGCTTTCCGGCAATTGGCTTGATCGAAAAACAGGCCGATCAGGTGCGCAATGTGGGTGGCAACTGGCATTCGGATCATTCCTTTGACGAAATCCCGCCCTTGGGGTCTTGCCTGTATGCACAGGTCTTGCCCGAAAGTGGCGGGGACACGCTTTTTGCCAATATGGCCACCGCCTATGACAGCCTGTCTGATGGTTTGAAGAAAACCGTAGAGACATTGAAAGTGGTTCACGCTAAAAAAAGCTCTTTCTACAATGACCCCCGCCCTGAGCGCCAGGTCAGCCCGAAGGAACTTGCCAAGATCGAAGAAGAACTGGGGGATCGCTTTACATCCCATCCCGTCGTGGTGCGCCATCCTGAAACCGGGCGCAAATGTTTGTTCGTCAATCCTACCTATGCGTCAAAGATCGACGGCTGGACAGAGGCGGAATCAAAGCCGTTTCTTGAAATGCTTTATGCCCATGCAACGCGGCCCGAAAACACCACCCGCTTTTCGTGGGAAGATGGTTCTATTGCATTCTGGGACAACCGAACGGCCATGCATTACGCCATCAATGATTATCAAGGCCAGTACCGCATGCTGCATCGCGTCGTTGTGGCCGGCGCACCGTTTCAAACACACGCTTAAATCAGGACAAAAAAATGCCAGAAAATACAGCAGAGAAAATTGTGTCACTTCATGCAGGCTATGAAACCAACGGGGTTTATTCCGATGGCTTTATTGCACGGCCGGAATCTGGTGTTGGACGCCCGGGCGTGGTTTTGCTTTCGGGCATGGGGGGGCTGACCTGGATACAGCGCGAAATTACGCGCCGCTATGCCCGTGCAGGCTTTGTTGCCTTGTCACCTGATTTTATGGGCGGCCATATGCCCGATGATATTACCGGCCGGTTGCAGGCCAAAAATTCTCTGGATTTTGGCGCGGCGGCCGATCAAATCATTGGTGGCGTCGATTTTCTGCGCAGCCTGCCCTGGGTGGGTGAAGGCGGCCATGTTGGCGTCATGGGCTTTTGTCTTGGTGGTGGCTTGTCGCTTTTGGCAGCGGCGCGCAGTGATAAATTTGATGCCTGCGAGGTCTATCACCAAAGCCTGTTCCCAGATACGCGCGATCTTGAAAATATCAATTGCCCCATGCAATGTCATTACGGGACCAATGATCATTCCACCCCGGTGATTGAGGTTGAGGCCTTTACCAAAACCCTTGATCAGGCGGGCAAGACCTATCAGGTCCACTGGTATGAAGGCATGCCCCATAGTTTTGCCCAGATCACGCCCGATGCCGATGTGCCAGCGGATCAAAAGGCGGCATCTGATTTATCTTATGAACGCAGTTTTGAATTTTTCCACGCAACACTTGGTTCAGGTGCCAGTGCCGGGGATGCAGCCGAGGACTAAACGGGGGACGTGACGTGAGGGAACATGCCATGGGAAAGCAAATCGGCCTTGTCGGTGTTGGGGCCATGGGCTCATCCCTGTTGGAACGCTTGTTCGCATCCCGCCACACCGTAAAAGCCTTTGATATTGCAGACACGGCCATGACCAAGGCCAGTAATGATGGCGCCCAAACCGTCGATTGTGCGGCCAGTGCGGCCAAAGATGTCGATTTCGTCCATGTGTTCGTGCGCACCGATCAGGAAATGCTGGATGCCACCCTTGGCCCCAAAGGCGTTCTGGAAGGTGTCTCACCCGGTTGTCCGGTAATCCTGCACAGCACCATCTTGCCCGATACCACAAGACAGGTCGCATCTGATGCCGCCAAAGCCGGCATCGATGTGATGGATGCATCGGTGACTTCGGTGCCCCGGGTATTGCGCGCAGGCGGGGCGACCTTTTTGGTGGGTGGCCCCGATGAAGTGGTGGCAAAGGTTCGCCCCCATCTAGAGGCTTTGGGCAAAGCTGTGATCCATTTTGGCCCCGTTGGTGCGGGCAACACGGCAAAGATTATCAAAAATTATTCCAATGTTGTGGAACGGGTGTTGATGGCCGAAACCGTGGCGCTGGCCCAGGCAGGCGGGTTGGATGTGTTGCAATATCTTGAAATGGCCCAAGGCGTCAGTTCAGGCAACATTATTGAGAAATGGGAAAAAGCGTTGGTGGTCGAAGACGGCACCTATGGCCCCAAACGCGCCGCTGGCCTGTTCAACAAGGACATCCACCATGTCGCCCAATTGGGTGATCTTCTGGGCCTTGATCTGCCCCTGACCCGGGGCGCTGCGAAAGCATCAAAGAATTATCTGGAACACTGGGCAAAAAAAGACGCCAATAAAGACGCAGCAGAATAAACAGAATAGATAACGAAACCAGAGCGAGGAGAAATCCATGTTCGGTCCGCGTAAAAGTTTAGCGTTTCTTGTTTTGGCTTTGGCTGTGTTGTTTGGCGGTGTGACTGCACCGGCCCTTGCAACCTGTCTGCCGGTGGCAAGTGCGCCAACGCTTTCCCCCCATCCATATTTTTTGCACGCGGGCTTTTCTCGCGCTGCTATCCAAGGCCCGGTGTTATTGCCGGGCAGGGTGGCGCTCAGTTATTTGGGCCATTCCAGTTTTCTGATTCGCACACCGCAAAACGTGACCGCCATCACCGATTACAACGGGGTCGAAGTGGCGGGCTTTCCCCCCGACATCGTCACCATGAACCACGCCCATGACAGCCATTACACGGATTTTGTGGAACCGGGCGTGCGCCATATCCTGCGGGGCTGGATGACCTTAAAGGGATACCCGCGCCACAACGTGACGATCCGCGACATGCGGGTGCGCAATGTTGCCACCAACATCCGCACCGATTTTGATGCCAGCGGCACAGAAATCGCCGGGAATTCAATTTTTATATTTGAAACCAATGGCTTGTGTCTGGCACATCTGGGCCATTTGCATCACGCATTGACCCCATCCCATCTAGGCCGCATCGGACAGGTCGATGTGGTCATGGCCCCGGTTGATGGCGGCATGACGCTGAACCACGATGAAATGGCCAAAGCCATCAAGGCGCTCAAGCCTAAAATGGTGGTGCCCATGCATGTCTTCGGCCTCGATTCGCTGGCCTACTTCACCACCCTGATGCGCGACCAAGGCTACGTCCCCCTGCGCGTCACCACTGACAATTTCCAGCTCAGCCGCAACGTGCTGCGTAGAAAAACCGTGCTTATATTTCCGGAAAATTTGTTTTAGAGGAGACGGTCATCCGCGCCCGAAACCAGTTTCGGTTTTGTCGGGGCTTCGGGGGCGGTGAGGGATTCTTCGGCATCGTCTTCGGCCATTTCGATTTTTTCGATGCGCTCAGCGCGGGAGGTTATTTTGCGCGATGAGGTTTCGATTTCGCCGAGGTCTTTTTCGGCGAGATTGAAATGTTGGCGCAGATTGCCGACGCGTTTATCAAGGCGGAGAACGTCTTCGCCCAGTGTTGCCACTTCGCGCTGGATGACGTGGGCTTGTTCGCGCATTTGCACATCGCGCAACACCGCGCGGACGGTGTTGAGCATGGCCATGCAGGTGGACGGCGAGACAATCCACACCCGTTTTTTGTAACTTTGTTCAATGACCGAGATGAAATTTGCGTGCAGTTCCGCAAACACGGCTTCGGACGGCAGGAACATCAGGGCCTGTTCTGCGGTTTCGCCGCCGATGATGTATTTATCGGCAATGTCGTTGATGTGTTTCAGAACATCGGCGGAAAAGGCCCGCGCTGCGACCTTTTTATCGGCCTCAGACGTGGCCGTTTGCAGGGCGTTATAGGATTCCAGCGGGAATTTGGCATCAATCACAATGGAGCCCGGCGGATTGGGCAGTTTCAACAGGCAATCAGCCCGCCTGCCATTGGAAAGGGTGGCCTGGAACGTATAGGCCGATGGTGGCAGGGTGGCAGAGACCAGATCGTTTAGCTGGATTTCACCAAAGGCCCCCCGGGCCTGTTTGTTGGACAAGATGTCTTGCAGCCCGACCATGCGGGTGGAGAGTTCAGAAATGTTCTTTTGCGCTTCATCAATTACTGCCAGACGCTTTTGGATATGGGTCATGGTTTCATTGGTGCGATCAGTGGATTTGATCATGCCATCAGACAGGCGTTTGGAAACGTCCGATAGCCGTTCATCTAACAGTTTCGTCATAACCCGTTCCTGGGCATTCAGGCGTTCGTTTAATCGATCCTGATTGCTGGAATTGGAGTCTGCGATCTGTCCGATGGAGCCCATGAGGCGTTCACCGCGCATCAGGACAAAAACCACCAAAACCCCAAGAGCGATGATGGCGATAACGATAATGATGGCGCTTAATTCCATGATCAAAGCCTAGCATAGCGCCCGCGTTTTGAATATGGCCCGATTGCTAAATTTGGGGGGGCAATTGGGGGTATTGACGCCGCGCAATTGCGGGGATAGGTAATGGCCAGACGTGCACAATCATGACAGAGCATCACAGAGCACCACCATGGCCATTTTGCCCATTATCACCGCGCCTGATCCCAGGCTTAAAATCAAGGCCACACCCGTTGATCGGGTCGATGATGATGTGCGCCAGTTGATGGATGATATGCTGGAAACCATGTATGTGGCCCCGGGCATCGGTCTGGCGGCACCTCAAGTGGGATCAAAGCTGCGCGTGATCGTGTTGGATGTTGGTGAAGAGGTGCCAGAAGGGCATCCTAAAAATAGCCAGTCCAAAAAACGCAACCCCATGCAGCTTGCCAATCCGGAAATACTCTGGGCATCCGAAGAAACCCTGATCGCAGAAGAAGGCTGTCTTTCGCTGCCCGATCATTATGCCGATGTTAAACGACCGGCATCGGTGCGCCTGCGCTATCTCGATTATGAAAATGAGGTCCGGGAAATTGAGGCATCAGACACGTTGGGTATCTGTTTGCAGCATGAAATTGATCATCTGGATGGCAGACTGTTTATCGATCATATATCGGCCTTGCGGCGCAGCATGGTATTGCGAAAGCTGAAAAAGGCTAAAAAAGCCGAGAAATCCGAGAAAGCTTCAATATACTGAGTCTAAATACTGATCCTAATTTGCGGTTGATTTGGTTAAGGAAAATCCAGTGCGCGTCATCTTCATGGGAACCCCCGATTTTGCCGTAAGGGCGCTTACTGCCATCATGGATAGCCCCCATGAGGTCGTCGCCGTCTATACCCAGCCCCCGCGCCCGTCAGGCCGGGGTCAGGCCGAAAAGCGTTCCCCGATCCATGAATTGGCGCTGAAATTAGACATTCCCGTTCACACCCCCAAAAGCTTGCGCGGGGTTGATGCCCAAAAAGAATTCTCCGATGTGGTGGCATCGACCGGCGCCGACATTGCCGTGGTTGTGGCGTATGGCCTGATTTTGCCCGCACCAGTTCTGGAAATGCCGCCCAAGGGCTGCATCAATATTCATGGCTCACTCTTGCCACGCTGGCGGGGGGCGGCACCCATTCATCGGGCCATATTGGCGGGCGACACGAAATCCGGCATCACCATCATGCAGATGGATGAAGGCCTGGACACCGGGCCGATATTGTTGAGCGAAGAAATTTTTCTTGGTCCCGCAGTCACGGCCATGGAACTGCATGACCGGTTGGCCATTTTGGGCGCGCGCATGGTGGTTTACGTTTTGCACGGGCTGGAAGCGGGCCTTTTGGAATCAACACCGCAGCCAACGTTCGGGGTTAATTATGCGAAAAAGTTGACCCGTGAAGAAGGTCGCCTGGATTGGCAGAAATCAGCAGAAGACCTTGCCTCTCAGGTGCGTGCCTTTACGCCGTGGCCCGGTGCGTGGTTTGAAATCAATGGCACCCGGATCAAGGTCGATGACGTGCAAATTATGGCGTCTGCAAAAAATACCCAACCCGGTGAAGTGCTGGACGGGGAGGGTCGCCTGACTGTTGCCTGTGGTGTCGGCAGTCTCCGAATTTTAAGTTTGCAGCGATCGGGCAAAAAAAAGCAGAGTGCCGCAGAATTTTTGCGGGGCTTTCCTGTAGCAAAAGGCCTGATTTTGGAACTTCTAAACCTGGAAAACCCTGAACCGTGAGCCGGTGGCGCATCGACGTTGAATATGATGGCAGGCCCTTCGTTGGCTGGCAGCGCCAGAAAAGTGGCTTAGGCGTCCAAGCCGCCCTGGAGGCCGCCATTAAAAGCTTTTCCGGTGAGGCAGCCTTGGTTACCGGTGCCGGGCGCACCGATGCCGGGGTTCACGCACGTGCCCAGGTTGCCCATTTTGATCTGCAAGGGGATTGGGACGCAGACACCGTGCGCGATGCGGTTAATTTCCACCTCAAGCCGCAGCCCATTGCCGTGCTGCGCGCAACTGCGGTCGATGATGAATTCCATGCACGGTTTTCAGCCAAATCAAGAGAATATGATTACCGGATTATCACCCGGCGCGCACCCTTGGCCCTTTCGGCGGGGCATGCATGGCGGGTGGGGGTGGCGCTGGATGCGGATGCCATGGATCGCGCATCAAAGGTGTTGCTGGGCCATCATGATTTTACATCCTTTCGTGCCGCCCAATGTCAGGCCAAAAGCCCGGAAAAAACACTGGATGAAATATCGGTGTCCCGCACCGGAGAAGTCATCACCCTGCATTTGCATGCCCAGTCATTCCTGCACAATCAGGTGCGCATCATCACCGGCACGCTTAAGCTGGTGGGGGAAGGAAAATGGACGATTGGGGATGTGGAAAAGGCACTGGTGGCATGTGACCGCGCCGCTGCGGGGCCAACGGCACCGCCTGATGGATTGTATTTATCCGCCGTTCATTATTAGCTCAGCTAACCAGAGACCGTGCCCACAGGCTGATGATGATGGAAAGCCCCAGGTTCATGGCGACCACCATGCCAGCTTCGGCCTTGCTGGCTTCCAGTGCGACCACGGCAATGAACCCGTGATAGATCAAAATCGCGATCAGTAAGATTACGGGGATCAGGGCGAACATGCCATTCGATGACATGCTGCCCAGAATGGCGGCGGGCAGGAACACTGCCACCTCGACGACCCGCGCCCAGTTCAGCGCCGAGACGTATCGGTAATAATGTTTGCCTTTTCCCATGGACGTGCTGATGGATCGCATGGCGAGGGGAAAGCTTGCCCAGTCCAGAACATAGGAAATGGCATACACCATGATGAGCTGCATTGGCCCGGCATTCACGGGGTTTTCAGAGAATTCGAGGCCCAAAAGTACGATATAGGCAGGCAGGGCGATCACCCCGGCCCAGAAGGATCGCGCCGCCCCATTGGCGGTTGCATCAAACCAGTTCAGGCCGCTTCGATCCCCATGGGCCAGCCGCCACGCACCGAAAACACCTGCAGAAACTTCGCGCAAGCTGATCATCGGGGGGCTTAATCCTTTTCGAAATAGCGGTCCAGCACGCCCTTGTAAATATCGGCGAGTGCGGTGATGTCGCTGACATCCTGACTTTCATCGGTTTTGTGCATGGTTTGCCCGATCAGGCCAAATTCTGCACAGGTGCAGATTTTGTGAATATAGCGTGCATCCGATGTGCCCCCGGTGGTGGACATTTCCGGGCGTGTGCCGGTGACTGCCTCAGCCGCATCGGCAATGGATTGCGCAAGCTTTCCCGGTTCGCACAGGAACGCCTCACCATTGTCTTGGTGGCGGAATTCATATTTGCCACCAACCGCATCAAACAGGCCAGTTAACCACGCCTTCAGGCTTGCCTGGGTGTGGTTGTCGTTAAAGCGGATATTGATTGTCGCTTTGGCAATGGCCGGGATAATGTTGGTGGCCGGGTTGCCCACATCAATGGTGGCAAACGCGACGGAAGACGGCTGGAAATGTTCGGTGCCATCATCCAGCGGCTTTTCAACAATGGCATTCAGCATCTTTAACAACCGATCAATGGGATTGTCGGCAAGATGGGGATAGGCGGTGTGGCCCTGGGTGCCATGAACCGTCAGATAGCCCACCAGACTGCCGCGCCGACCGATCTTCATCATTTCACCCAAGGTGGTCGGGTTGGTGGGTTCCCCCACCAGACAATCGGTCAGGGTTTCGTTCTGGTCTTGCAGCCAGGTGACCAGTTTTCTCGATCCGTTGATCCCAACGCCTTCTTCATCCCCGGTGATCAACAGGCTGATAGAACCGCCGAAATCGGGGCCTTGTTCATCCAGAAACCGGGCCGTGGCGGAAACAAAGGCGGCAATGCTGCCTTTCATGTCCGCTGCCCCACGACCATGAAGCACCCCATCGACAATATCGCCGCTGAACGGATTTTTGGACCAGCCCGCAGGGTCACCCACAGGCACTACATCGGTGTGCCCTGCGTAACAGAAATTGGGCTCATCTGTGCCAATCCGGGCGTAAAGATTATCAACCGGATCGGCACCTTCTTCTTCAAAGGGAAGGCGGGTGCAGGTAAAGCCGAGAGTTTCCAGGGCACCCTGAAGCGTGTCCAACGCGCCTTCATCGGCGGGTGTTACCGACGGGTGGCGGATCAGCCGTTGGGCAAGGTCCAGTGGATCAGAGAGTGGGCCAGTCATGGTTAGTCCCGAAGCAGGTCGTTGATAGAGGTTTTAGACCGCGTCCGTTCATCGACCTGTTTGACGATGACCGCACAGTAAAGCGAAGGACCCGGTGTGCCATCAGCCAGAGGCCTGCCCGGCAAGGTGCCCGGCACCACAACGGAATAGGCAGGCACGCGGCCAATAATAATTTCGCCGCTGTCGCGATTGACGATTTTCGTAGACGCCCCAAGGAACACACCCATGGAGAGCACGGAACCGGTTTCCACCACCACGCCTTCGGCAACTTCGGAACGCGCACCGATGAAACAATTGTCTTCGATGATCACGGGGCCGGCTTGGAGGGGTTCCAGAACGCCACCGATGCCGATGCCGCCGGAAAGATGGCAGTTGGCCCCGATTTGGGCACAAGACCCAACGGTGGCCCAGGTATCAACCATGGTGCCTTCGCCAACATGGGCGCCGAGGTTCACAAAGCTGGGCATCAAGACAGCCCCGGGGGCGATATAGGCAGAGCGGCGCACGACGCAATTGGGAACGGCGCGGAAACCGGCGGTCCGAAAACGCGCATCATCCCAGCCGGCAAATTTTGACGGGACTTTATCAAACCATGGGCTATCGCCACGTTTGGGGTCTCGCGGCCCGCCGGGGATTGGCACCATGTCATAAATGCGGAACGATAAAAGGACGGCCTTTTTTGCCCATTGGTGGACGGTCCAGGTGCCATCAATTTTTTCGGCAACCCGGAGTTCGCCGGTATCAAGCAGATCCAGGGTCGCTTCGATCGCATCGCGTGTGGCACCCTTGGTGTCAGGGCTAATTCCGTCCCGGTCTTCCCAGGCTTGGTCGATGGTTTTTTGCAGGTCTTGATTGGACATGTGTCTGGTTTTCTTTCCCTAAAAACGGCGTGTGGGTTCAAAATTTTCCGGTGACAAAATGGCCTCCGGGCGCGTTCTAGTCAACCTTTGCGCCCGGTTTTGGCATCTGGGGCGCATTGGTCTGTTTGGTGAGCCAGTGCGCCAGATCATCTGTGATGTGGTGGATATGGTCTGCATTGGTCTCGTTGGTCACACCGTCTTCGCCGGGGGTGACCAGCACAGTGGTCATGCCCAGCTGGTCGGCGGGCTTTAAATTTGCTGCGGTGTCTTCAAACAAGATCGCGCGGGCAGGGTCAATGGCATGGGTTTTAATAAACCGGTCATAGGTTTCCATTTCGGGTTTGGGCAGGTAATCGGCATCACAAATATCAAAAATACCATCGAAAAACCGTGTAATACCAAGATGTTCCACAATTTGTTCGGCATGATCGCGGCTGGCATTGGTGAAGATAACGCAATCACCCTCCAATCCATCCAGCGCGTTGATCAGGGCAGCATTTTCAGGAATGACCGAAAGATCGATATCGTGGACGAAATCAAGAAAGGTTTTGGGTTCAACCTTATGGTGCAGCATCAGCCCGCGCAGGGTGGTGCCATAGGTGTGGAAATAGTCTTTTTGAATTTTCCGGGCGGCAAGATATTCAAGATCAAGCAGGGAGGCAATGAAATCCCCCATGCGCCGGTCGATCTGGTCGAACAGGTGTGAATCGGCTGAATAGAGCGTGTTATCAAGATCAAAAACCCAATGATGGATATCCCCCGATTGCCCCAAAAGGGACGTGGAAGAGGCGGGCTTTAAATCGTTGTTTTTATTTATGGGCATTTTTGAACATTCTTGGCAAATAGAGGTCTGGAATTTCCCGGAAAACGGCCATTTCTTTCTGAATATGGGTCAAATTGATAACCCTTCCTTAAGCCTGATCCTTTAGCGTGTCCAGTGTCGTAAAGGCCCCGGCGGCAGATAGGGGAATGGGGCATCATACGTGAGAAACGGAAATTCGTGATGGCACTCATCACAAAAGATTCTGAGGACGAATTATCACCCGGCCTGTTGCGCCAAGACCGGGACCGTTTTGTTGCATTCGCATTTTCTGCATCTGACATGCTTTTTGAACTGGAAGGCGATGGGGTAATCGTCTTTGCCAGCGGCATTTGCGAAAGCCTTTTCGGCGTTGATCCCGGCGCACTGGAAGGGCGAAATTTTCTGGATCTTGTTTGTGTTGATGATCGGCCTTTGTTGCGCCATGCCCTGGCCGAAGCAAAGACCGGTTCGCGCATCAATGGTCTATCGATCCGGATGGAGGGTAAATCAGGCCCAACCCCATCTTTGTCATTGTCTGGATATCAGCTTTCGGATTTTGAGGGCCATTTTTTCTTGGGCGCACATTTGGGCGGCCCTGTTGCGACAGACTTGCCCACACAAAATGAACCGATCATGGATGCCGATGCCTTTGCCGCAAGGTCCGGTGAAGTTCTTGCCAATGTTGGGGAAGACGATACCGAATGCAAGATGACCATGATCCGGTTGGGGCAGATGCATGAACTGCTCCAGCGTCTTGATCCCGACAGCGCCCATCGTATGCATGTTGCCATGGGTGCATTGTTGCACGAAACGTCTGTTGGTGGCGAACTGGTTGGTGAAATTGACCCTGAAAACCTGAGCGTCGTCCATGACGATAAAACCGATATCGATCTTTTAAATGATCGTCTGCGGTCCATGATTCGCCAAGCCGATCCCGAAGGACGCGGTGTAGAGGTGGAAAGTACCACTGTTAATTTGGCATCCAATTCCAGCGACGGCGATACCCAGGCCCGCGCCCTTGGCTATATTTGCACTGAATTTGCAGATTCTGAACCAGAGGCATTTGCCACCGCCGCCCGAACGGACGGGCTGGATACCATGATGGACGATGCGATTGATCGCATTGGTGCGTTCCAGGCAATGGTTGCGCGGGGGGATTTTTCCGTTGCCTTCCAGCCCATCGTTGATTTGAAAGCCAAGACCCCCCATCACTATGAGGCATTGGCCAGATTTGACGATCAGGCCAATGGAAAAAGCCCCTATGAAACCATCAGGTTCGCTGAAAAAACGGGTTTAATTCAAGAATTCGACCTTGCCATGTGTGCCAAGGTTATCGCATGGATGGACAATGCGGCCCGTCAGGGAAAGCGTTACAAGGTTGCGGTCAACCTGTCTGGCGCATCCATTAATTCTCAGTCATTTGTTGATGCGCTTAACCGTCTTTTTGCCAAACATGAAAGCCTGCGTTCATGGGTTATGTTTGAAATTACCGAATCATCAAAAATTGAAGACCTGCAGCGGGTTAACAAGACCATCCAGAACTTTCGCCAAGTTGGGCATAAGGTTTGTCTGGATGATTTTGGTGCCGGTGCGGCGGCGTTCCAATACATCAGGGATCTGGAAGTGGATCTGGTCAAGATCGACGGGGCCTATGTCAAAGGTGCGCTACGCACAGCAAAGAGCCGCGCTTTTTTAAAGGCCATGGCCAGCTTGTGCAAAGACCTGCGGATTAACACCGTTGCGGAAATGGTGGAAGACGAAGCATTGCTTAGTTATTTGCAGGAATGCCGTGTCAGTTATGGGCAGGGCTATCTTTTTGGACGTCCATCTTTTGATATTGATGTCTTTGAGGCATCGCCGTCTTTTACTGGCAATAATTTCAGGTGATGACGGCCATGGCGGGTAGAAATTTTTTGCAGAAACTTTTTGGCTTGGGTGGGGGCGCCACCATTGGGGGCACGTGCGCATTTCCAGTTCAGGTGGAAATGCTTTCATCGCCCGCCCTGATCATGGATGCGCGCGGTTCTATTCTAGCCGTTAATGGCCGCGCCGAAGTGATTGCCCGGGCAATCACTGGAAACGCCCCTTCGATGTCTGCCTTTCTGGTGTCGGCAAAGGATGCTGCTCAGGATCAGATGGGGCGCAAAGAGAGCATCGAAATTCCTGAAGATTCAGGCGAAATTCGGTTTGAACTGTCTTTGGTCCCCATTGGCAGTGATTTGGTTCTGGTGCTGGCGCGCGATATTACGCTGGATTGTAACCTGCGGGATGCCCTTGTGGAATCCCGGCAGCGGTTTAAGGATCTGGTTGAAATTTCCAGTGATTTCGCATGGGAAGTCGATGTTGAGGGACAGTTTGCATTTGTGTCTCCTGCAGGGGCTCTGGGTTGGGCTGCCGATCAATTGGTGGGCCGGCACGTGAACGATTTTCTTGCCGCAGGGCCTGACGGGGATATGGCGCACCCTTCCAATCCATTTTGTTCCCATCATGCCATGCAAGACGGAGAGCTTTGGTTCAAGCGGGCAGATGGCACTGTCACATGTTTATCTGCCAGTGTTCAGCCCTTGCAGGGCGTGGATGGGCAGTGGTCAGGGGCGCGTGGGGTTTGCAGGGATGTGACAGAAGATCGCGCCCGGGATGCTGCTTTGGCCCAGGCCCACAGCCGTGAAAGGCTTTTCAGCTACATCCTGCGTACCATGCGCGATGAAATGGAACCCGAAAGCATGATGAAAACAGCCACGGCGGCGATTGCGCGGGCTTTGACGGCAACGGAGACCGGCATTTACAGCATTCAGGACGGGGTGCCCGTTTTAGCGGCAAGCAATGGTGAAGCATTGCCGGTATCTGATGGCCTGATTGGCATTGCCATTGGACGCAAGGGGGTTGTGGTGGTTGAAAATGAAGCAGGCTACGGCCTTGCTGTGGCCACGCGCTTTCGCGCCGAGGTCAATGGTGTCCTGCACGTTTCACGGGACGCTACCCTTGGCCCTTGGAGTGATGAAGAGCAAGACGTTGCGATCCGGGCGGCGGAACATCTTGGGATTGCGATTGAACAGGTGGCAGAACATGAACAGCTCCAGACGCTGTCGCGCACCGATGGGATGACGGGTCTGTTGAACCGGCGCAGCTTTATTGCCGATTTGGCAAGGCGCTATGCCCGAGCCAGTCATGGCGGGACAGAAGGCACATTGATCTATTGTGATCTTGATAATTTTAAACAAGTTAATGATACCCATGGCCATGAACAGGGCGATAAAGCCATTTGCGAAGCAGCAAAACTTTTACAAACCAACACCCGTGGCGGAGATTTGGTGGCGCGCCTTGGGGGTGATGAATTCGCGGTGTGGCTCGATAATACCAATGAGACAAATGCCCGTTTGATGGCCGAGCACCTGTTGGTGTCCGCCGATTGCCTGAAGGTGTTTTCCGGCAGCGAAGATTGTCCTTTGGGCATGTCCCTTGGGGTTGCGGTTCAGGTGCCGGGATCAGATGAAAGTCTGGAAGCATTAATGGCGCGTGCCGATGAAGCCATGTATGCCTCAAAGAAAAAAGGTAAGGGCCAGCTAACACTTTCAGCCTCTCCCGATGTTGGCGTGGCTGTGGGAACGCAGGTTGGTTCTGTACGGGCAGGGGGCAAACAATGACATCCTTCCTTGGCCGTTTTTTAAAACAGAAACCCAGTGATCCCATCAGTGATTCCATCAGTTACGAGGAATCCCGGAAAATAGCGAATGACCCGGACCCGGCCATTCGCAAGCAGCTTGCCGCGCGCACGGATATTCGCCCGGAAGTGCTTTATTACCTTGCTGAAGATGCCGCGCCAGAAGTGCGACGTGAAATTGCGACCAACGAACAAACCCCGGCCCACGCCAATGTGTTGTTGGCCCGCGATGGGGACACAAATGTTCGGTGTGATCTGGCCTTGAAGATTTCCCAGCTGGCCCCGGAGTTGAGCCCTGATGAAAGGGATAAGGTCAGGGCCATGACATTGGATGCCCTGGACATTCTGGTTCAAGACCAGTTGGTCCAGGTGCGACAAGTCATTGCTGAGGCCCTGAAAGATGCACATGATGCGCCCCATGGGATCATCCAGCGTCTGGCGCGGGATGCAGAGCTGGAGGTGGCGGGGCCAATTTTGGAATTTTCGCCAATTTTGACCGATGAAGACTTGTTGGAAATAATTTCGACCACTGCTGTTACCGGGGCCATCAGGGCGATTTCCCGGCGCGATGGTGTGTCTGAAGACGTGTGTGATGCCATTGTCGTTAGTGACGATGTTGATGGGGTGACCGCATTGTTGGGTAATGCATCCGCCCAGATCAGAGAAGAAACGCTGGATAGCCTTGTTGAAGGTTCCAGACGCACCCAGGATTGGCAAATGCCCATTGTGAAGCGGCCCTTCCTGCCGATTGGTGCGGTGCGCAAACTGTCCAGTTTTGTGACCGATGCGGTGCTCGGTGCCTTAATACGCCGGGATGATCTGGATGCGGAAACCGTTGATATGGTTGGCAAAGCCGTGCGTGAACGCATGAATGGTGATGGGGCAGAAAAACAATCAGAACCAGAACGTCCAACCCGCGAAAGCGATGCCCGGACCAAGGTTATGGCACTCCATGCAGAAGATGCGCTTGATCAAGATGCCATCGATGAGGAATTGATGGGCGGGAACAGGACATTCGTGACAGAGGCTTTGGCGGTGCTTTCCGGTCTGGCCCCTGCGGTGGTATTGCGCATTGTGTCTGCGCGCAGCGCAAAGGCCGTCACGGCATTGTCATGGAAGGCAGGGCTAAGCATGCGATTTGCTATAAAATTACAGGCCCGGTTTGCCAATGTTCCCATGCGTGAAGTGCTTCAGGCCAAAAATGGGCTTGAGTACCCCATGTCCGAACAAGACATGGCCTGGCAGATAGATTTGTTCTCAGGCTAGGTTAAATCAGGCGCTTATCAGTCGTCTCGAATGATGGTACCAACGCCGGCATCGGTGAAAATTTCCAGAATTAAGGCATGGGGGATGGTGCCGTCGATGATGACGGCAGCTTCGACATCGCCAGCGACCGCCTGGGTGCAGGTTTCCACTTTGGGAATCATGCCGCCACTGATAACCCCTTTTTTGATCAGATTTTCCGTATCCTTAAGGGTCAGTTCCTTAAGAATATTCTCATTTTCATCAAGCACGCCCGGCACATCGGTCAAAAGAAGAAACCGGGTGGCCCCGACCGCGGTCGCAATGGCACCGGCGGCGGTATCGGCATTGATGTTATAGGTTTGCCCATTGGGCCCAATGCCGATGGGCGCGATGACCGGAATAATATCTGATTCTTCAAAATTTTCGAGGATATGGGGATTGATATGGGTCGGTTCCCCGACGAACCCAAGGTCCAGAATTTTTTCGATGTTGGAATCGGTTTCGCGGCGATGGCGCCGGATTTTTTCCGCCTGGATCAGGTTGCCATCCTTGCCCGATAGCCCAACCGCGTTGCCACCCGCTTCGTTTATGGCTGTGACGATCTGTTTGTTGATGGAGCCTGACAGCACCATTTCAACAATTTCGACGGTTTCTTTGTCGGTCACCCGCAGGCCGTCGATAAATTCACTTTTTATGGCGAGCCGTTCCAGCATCTGGCCAATCTGGGGCCCACCGCCGTGAACGACCACGGGGTTGATGCCAACTTGTTTCATCAACACCACATCCCGGGCGAAACATTCAGCCAGTGCCGGATCGCCCATGGCATGGCCGCCGTATTTTATGACGAAGGTTTCCCCGGCATATTTGCGCATGTAGGGCAGGGCTTCAGAAAGGGTTTTTGCCTTTTCAAGCCAGATGGGTTGCGGTGTGTGTTTGTTTTTATCCATAGCGCGCGGACTTTAACCTAATTGTTTCAGGGCCGCCAGCGCGGCGATAACAGCCCGGAGTTCTGCAATTCCGGCCCCTTTATCGGCCGAACTGGTCAGAATATCGGGGTGTGCTGCGGGATGTCTGGCAAGGTTGAGCGCCGTTTGGGCAATCAAAGCCGTTTGTTTGGTGGCGGAAATCTTGTCGCATTTGGTCAAGACGACCTGATAGC
Organism: Rhodospirillales bacterium; assembly: GCA_018666775.1. Classification (NCBI taxonomy): domain Bacteria; kingdom Pseudomonadati; phylum Pseudomonadota; class Alphaproteobacteria; order Rhodospirillales; species Rhodospirillales bacterium. The sequence goes on from JABIXC010000010.1 coordinate 79,388, forward strand.
TGACAGCGGCTTTGTCCAGCTCAGTCATGATTTCGATATCACTGTCCCCGATTCCACGGCGACAATCGATTAAGACAAAGACCCGTTTCAGCCCGACGCGGCCCTTCAAATACAAGGTTGCGGTTTCCGTCCATGCCAGGACTTTGCTTTTGGATACACGGGCATATCCGTACCCCGGCAGATCAACCAGACCAAGCACGCCGCCCAGATCAAAAAAGTTGATCTGTTGGGTGCGCCCAGGCGTTGAAGAGGTCCTGGCCAATGCTTTTCTGCCCGTCAATGCGTTAATCAGGCTGGATTTCCCGACATTGGATCGTCCGGCAAAGGCAACCTCTGGCAGAACAGGCGGCGGCAAATGTTCGGTGCTGGCAGCCCCTGCGGTAAAATCAACCGGGCCTAGAAACAGCTTTCTTGCGGCCTCTAGTTCTGCCGGTTCATATGCATCATTCATGGTGTGGCTCCTGTGCCCCCATGCGGGTGTATTATTTGGACGCTTCTGCTTTATCCATGCGCCGCATGATCGTCCACTGCTGCGCCATGGACAACGTATTGTTCCACGCCCAATACATCACCAGACCAGCCGGGAATGGGGCCATGATGAAGGTAAAGAAGATAGGCATCAGCATGAAGATGCGTGCCTGCACAGGGTCTGGTGGCTGCGGGTTAAGGCGCATTTGCAGGAACATGGATCCGCCCATGATCAGCGGCCATATGCCGATGGAAATGAACTCAGGCACAAAGCCCGGAACGTCGTATGGCAAAAGACCAAACAGGTTGATGAACGATGTCGGGTCGCGGGCGGATAGATCTTCAATCCAGCCATAGAAGGGGGTGTGGCGCATTTCGATGGAAACGAACAAGACCTTGTAGAGCGCAAAAAACACGGGAATCTGGATCATAACCGGAAGACAGCTTGATGCCGGGTTCACTTTTTCGCGCTGGTACAGTTTCATCATTTCCTGATTAAGGCGCTGTTTGTCGTCTTTGTACTGTTCCTTCAGTTTCACCAATTTGGGCTGAAGTTTCTTCATCTGGCTCATGGAGCGATAGGACTTGTTGGCCAGGGGGAAGAACAGAATTTTCACCAGAACCGTCACCCCAAGAATGGCAAGGCCAAAATTGCCAAGGAACGAATTGAGGTAATTGAGAAGATAAAAGAATGGTTTGGTCAGGAAGTAGAACCAGCCAAAATCAACCGCAAGATCGAAATTGGCGACCCCGAGTTTTTCCGAATAATCATCAAGAATTTTGACCCGTTTGGCACCTGAGAACAGATGGGACGTGGTTTCCATACGCCCGCCCGCAGGGATCATCACAGCAGGGCTGACAAAATCGACCTGATACTTTTCTTTGTTCCCTGCTTTCCAGTGCAAGAAGCGCATGTTGGTTTTTGTCTTCTGATCGGGAACAAGGGCTGAAAGCCAGTATTTGTCGGTGATGCCGATCCAGCCGCCCGTGGTGGTTTTGACGATCTGGCGTTTGTCCACCAGGTCGTCGTAATCGACTTCTTCCAAAGTCCCGTTGAACACCCCGAGCGGGCCTTCATGCAGAATATAAAACCCCAGCGTGCTGGGCGTGTTGGTCCTGTTCACAAGGGCATAGGGCGTTAATTGAACCGGTTTTGAACCCCGGTTTTCAACTTCCTGGACAACCTTGAACATGTAGTGATCATCGACGCTGATGTTGCGGATGAAGCGAAGGCCCTGGCCATTATCCCAGATCAAGCGCAGGCCGCGTCTTGGGCTAAGGGATCTGCCTTCGGCTTTCCACAAGGTGTTGGATGTGGGGAGCTTGATCGAAGAATCAGAAGAGATCCAACCATGTTCTGCGTAATACGCCCCCTTGGACCCAATCGGGGAAAACAGGCGGATGGGATCGCTGTTGGCGTCAATGGTTTCGCGATATTTTTTCAAAATGACATCGTCAATGCGCGCACCCCTCAATGCGATGGAGCCCTGTAATTCAGGGGTATCCAACGTTATCCGGGGCCCGGTGATGACGGGTTTGGTCGACACGATGGCAGGCCCCGGGGCACTGAGCCCGCTGGAGGCGGGCATCGGTGATGGGCTTGCGGTGGGCAAGCCAGGGGTAGCGGAAGGCGTGGCAGGTGTGTTGGTTGCGGGCATCTGGGCGCGTGGGAGACCAGCTTGTGGCTGGCCGGGCTTGGTTGCAGCAAGCTGTTCGGATTGTTGCTGTAACTTTGCCTTTTCAATTTTTGGCCGTTCCCAGAAAAACTGGAAGCTGACCATAATCAGAACCGAAACGATGATGGCAATGACAAGATTCTTTTGTTCGTTCATGACCGTCCTCGGTGCAACTGATGAAAAGATTGTTTTTTGGCCAAATGCAAATCTGGTTCAGGAACCGGATCATGGCCGTGATCACCCCAGGGGTGACAGCGTAAAATTCTGCGGATCGTAAGCCAGCTGCCCCGGATGGGCCCGTGCGTTTTCAGGGCTTCCATCCCATAGGCGGAACAGCTTGGATTAAAGCGACATGATGCGGGAAACAAGGGGGCAACCAACAACCGGTATGCCCAGATCAATGCCATCCCCAGAACGGTCAGGGTCCAGCGCACACAAATGGTGATGGATTTTGTGATTTTTGTTGCCCCGCCCATTTTTGAAATTCCGTTCACGACTTTTTCTGCGTTTTATCTTCGGATGTGCTGCTTGAATGTTCCGGACGAATTAAAAGCCCGAGCCTTTTTAGCGTCCCCGCAAGGTCACGGGTAAGGGCATCATAAGGCCGTGACTTCGTCGCGGCACGTCCAATTAACACATAATCATGTCCCGGTGTTGCATTGGATGGCATGATTTCTCTGGCCACCGCACGCAGGCGTCGTCGGGCGCGATTGCGGGCAACCGCATTGCCAATGCGCCGCGTGGTGGTGAAACCAACGCGGATGTCGGCATTTTCATCATCGCGGTCCAGTGCTTGTAGGACAAGCCCCGGCGCGACAGCCTTTAGGCCCTTGTTGGCAACCCGCAAAAACTCGGGGCGCCGTTTCAGATGAGAAAGAACCATCACCATCATTCGGGCCACATAATTGGAAATTGCCTGTGTTGAGCGTCTGTAATCGGGAAAAACGCGCGAATAAAGAGGCTACGCCGAAAGACGCTTGCGTCCCTTTTTGCGACGGGATGCAAGAACACGGCGACCAGCGACGGAAGCCATGCGCGAACGGAATCCGTGGCGACGTTTGCGGACAATTTTGGAAGGCTGAAAAGTACGTTTCACGTCGTGCTCCGTTCAAGGGTATTGGAATGTTTGAAAACAGGCCCGCTGTATACGGTTTCAAAGCGGCGAAGTCAATTCCGATTGAGCTTTTTATGGCCTTTTTCGTGGAAAAAACACTTTAATCACACCTGCCTCACCCTTTGGTGAACGGGATTGATTGGACCCATGGGCTTGAAACAGGCACATTCCCTGTGCTCATGAGGGGAATATTCCCTGAAAATCAATGCTTTACCGGATTTGCCCCGGTCTGAAAGCCCAAAAACAGGTTAATGCAGAATGATCAAAAATATGAATAATGGAGCGATCAATCCAAGCGCATCCTCTTCGAGAGAAGATGCGCCCACACCCGGAGATCATGGTTATATGGCTGAGTCTGAAGATCCTGTTCGCACCAAGCCTACATTTTCCCTTGGGCGTCTTGTGCCGCTTGGGGTGATGGCGGCGGCATTGATTGCCTTTTTTGCCCTTGATCTAAATCAATATCTTAATTTTGGTGCCCTCAAGGACCATCAGGAAACCTTGTCGGGCTTCGTTGCCAGCAACGCAATATTGGCAGCGGTCCTTTTTATCGTGATTTATGCGGTGTCGACGGCGATTTCACTGCCCGGCGGTGCCATCCTGACCATTGCCGGTGGGTTCCTGTTTGGTACCCTGATTGGGACGGTTTATGTGGTCATTGGGGCGAGCCTTGGGGCTACGGGCTTGTTTCTGGCTGCGCGAACCGCATTGGGGGAACCCTTGCGTGCCCGCGCGGGTCCCCAGCTTCAGCGGATGGAAAAGGGATTTCGTGAAAATGCGTTCAGTTATCTTTTGTTTCTAAGGCTGATCCCCATCTTCCCTTTCTGGCTGGTTAATCTGGTCCCGGCGTTTCTTGGGGTGCCCATTGGCACCTATTTCATCGGCACGTTGATTGGCATTATTCCCGGCAGTTTTGTGTTTGCCTCTGTGGGCAATGGCCTTGGTGCCTTGTTCGCCGCAGGTAAGACGCCGGATTTAGGTATTATTTTTGCCCCCGACATTCTGATCCCCATTGCTGGCCTTGGATTGCTGGCATTGGTGCCGGTGCTTTACAAACGGTTCAAAGATAAAAAGAAATCCGATCATTCAGGTTTGGGGGGCTGATCCATGGCCGATATTATAAAAGCAGATCTTTGCATTATTGGTGGCGGTTCAGGCGGGCTTTCGGTTGCTGCCGGTGCCGCACAAATGGGGGCCAAATGCGTTTTGGTGGAAAAGGCAAAGATGGGCGGTGATTGCCTTAATACCGGCTGTGTCCCATCCAAATCTCTTTTGGCAGCTGCCCACACGGCCCATGATGCGCGCCACGGGGCACGCTTCGGAATTGATGCCGGGGAGGTGAAGGCCGATTTCGCCCGGGTGCATGATCATGTCCATGGGGTAATCGCATCCATTGCCCCCCATGATTCCGTTGAACGGTTTGAAGAACTGGGCGTGCAGGTCATAAGTGCTGCAGCAGAATTTACCGGCCCCCGGGATTTGATTGCGGGTGAAGCCCATATTCAGGCGCGGCGCTATGTGATTGCGACGGGGTCGCGCGCCTTTGTGCCGCCCATTCCGGGCCTTGATTCTGTTGCTTATTTTACCAACGAAACCATTTTTGATTTAACCGATTGTCCCCGCCATTTGATTGTTATCGGCGGCGGGCCGATTGGTCTGGAAATGGCTCAGGCCCATCGCCGTCTGGGGGCGGAGGTCACGGTGATCGAAGGCCTTACCATCATGAATAAAGATGATCCAGAGCTGGTGGAAGTGGTGCGTAGCGCCATGAAGAATGAGGGCCTGGCGCTCTATGAAGGGGCCAAGGTTAGCTCCGTTGAAAAAGCCGATAACGGTGAGCTGCGCGTTTCTTTTGAAAAGACAGATGGGGGGATTGGCGAAATTACGGGTTCCCACCTGTTGGTGGCTGTTGGGCGCGCCCCCAATGTTCAAAATCTTGGTCTGGATGCGGCAGGGATCACCCACAGCCCGCGCGGGATTGAGGTGGATGCCCGGTTGCGCACGTCCAATAAGCGCATCTTCGCCATTGGCGATGTGGCGGGGGGCTATCAATTTACCCATGTCGCGGGCTACCACGCGGGCGTGGTCATCCGTAACGCGCTGTTCCGCCTGCCAGCCAAGGCCGATCATTCAGCGATCCCCTGGGTCACCTACAGCGCGCCAGAGCTGGCCCATGTGGGTTTAAGCGAAGCAGATGCCAAAGAACAATTTGGCGATAGCGTTCAGGTCTTGCGCGCAGAATTTTCTGAAAATGATCGCGCCCGGGCAGAGCGGGCAACCGATGGCCTGCTAAAGGCGGTGGTTACGAAAAAAGGCAAGGTTCTTGGCGCATCCATTGTTGGCGCCCATGCGGGTGAATTGATCCTGCCCTGGGTGTTTGCGGTTCAAGGCAAACTTAAGGTCAAGGACATGGCCTCTGTGATCGCGCCCTATCCAACGCTTTCTGAAATCACCAAACGCGCCGCTGGCAGTTTTTATACCCCCAGTCTGTTCTCAGACCGAACCCGTCGTCTTGTGCGGTTTCTGGGCCGGTTTGGCTGATCCACTATCTTTCACAATAACGTGATCTGAGTTCATTGGACCGGGAACGTGTTTTGCCGCTCAATAGGCATTGTATCCAGGCCCCGATGATCGGTGCCGGAATGAGCCGGAAATTTTAATTCCAGTAAAATATAATCAAGGAGGTTCTTATGTTTAAAAAATCTCTTACCGCATTGACCATTGCCGCAGCGGCGACAGCGATGACCCTACCGGCTGCCATTGCAGCACCGGCAGATGTTGCGTCTATTCAGGTTGCAGCGTGTAATCCCTGCAAGGCCAAAAGCCCCTGTAATCCCTGTGCAGCCAAAAACCCGTGCGCGGCTAAAAATCCGTGTGCTGCTAAAAACCCCTGTGCAGCCAAAAACCCCTGTGCGGCTAAGCACTAATCTCTGTAGTTCTTCTCCCAAAGCGGCAGTCCCCCATCCGCTTTTCCCTGACCGGCATGGCTCCTGGCATTGGAGCCATGCCGTTTTTTTTAAATTGCAGCCCGTTTGAACAGGCCTCTTATTCATGGCCTTGCACCCATTTCTTGGGATAAAGTCCGGTTATGACACCCATGCACCCGCCCGCCCCATCACCGATGCCTTCATTGGCAAAATCGCTATCGGCGCGCCTTCTGTTGCTGACAATCGTCTGCGTCATGCTGGCTGAGGTTCTGGTGTTTGCGCCCTCTATCGCCCGGTTCCGGCTGAACTGGATGGAAGACCGGATCTCTGCGGCCCATCTTGCAACCATGGCCTTGGAGGCCACCCCAAATCGTGCCATCGCCAAACCGCTGGAAGAGGAACTGTTGCGCCATGTGCAGGGGTATGGCGTTATTTTGCAGAAACCGGGTTCCAAAGTTTTGATGTTATCTGCCGATATGCCGCCTTCGGTTGATGCGACGGTTAATCTCGCAAACGCGACATTCTTCGGCCTGATTGGTGATGCGTTATCGACCCTGATCCGATCCAAAAACCGGGTGCTGCGGGTTATGGGGCCATCGCCCCGGGACGCCAACATCATCGTTACGGTGGTTTTGGATGAACGGCCTTTGCGCGATAAAATGATTGCCTATGGATGGCGCATATTGGGGCTATCGGTCATCATATCGTTGTTTACCGCAGCGCTGGTGTTCCTCAGCCTGCAATGGTTGATGGTGGCGCCCATGCGGCGCATCACAACGTCCATGGTGGCCTTTCGTGAAGATCCCCTTGATCCGGAAAGCAGGGTCGTGCCCAGTGCCAGGCGTGATGAAATTGGCGTGGCCGAACGAGAGCTTTCAACCCTTCAGACCCGCCTTCGATCTGCCCTTCGCCAGCGTGAAAGTCTGGCGGCCCTGGGAGAGGCCGTGGCAAAAATCAATCACGATTTGCGCAACATGCTGGCCACCGCACGATTGGTGTCTGAACGCATGGCCTATAGTGATGATCCCGATGTCAAACGCGCCTTGCCCACACTGGAACGCGCCATTGATCGGGCCGTGGCACTGTGCACCCAGACCCTTAATTTTGCCGAGGAACGCAATGAGCTGAAATTTTCGCGGTTTAATCTTGTGGAAATGCTGGCCGAAGTGCCCGTCGCTGTTCCCGTCGCCGTTCCAGTCGCGGGCACAAAAGACAGTGGCACAAAAATGGTGACGGAAATCCCCGTTGACTTGAACGTGACGGCGGATCGGGATCAATTGTTTCGGGTGTTTGCCAATTTGACCAAAAATGCCTTTGAAGCGGGGGCCACCACGGTAACCACCCGATTGATTGATGAAGATGATGATGGCGGCGTTATCGGGTTGGCACTATCCGATGATGGACCGGGGATGCCTGAAAAATCGGTTGAACATTTATTCAAGGCTTTCGCGGGCTCAACCCGGGCCGGGGGCACGGGCCTTGGGTTGGCCATTGCCCGCGAAGTCATGGAAGCCCATGGCGGCAGCATTGACCTGTCTGAAACAGGCGCGGGCGGCACTGTCTTTCATTTAAGGCTGCCCAAAAAAGACTAATCTTCAAATACTAATCTCCCAGCACCAGGCCTTCACGTCTGGGATCGGCACCGCCATAAAGCGTGCCATCTTTGCCAATCGCAATGGCGTGCAATCCGCTGGTTAGTTTCTTGATGCGGGTTTTGTGACCCAGGGCCTTAAGACCGGCTTCGATGTTGGTGATGGCGGTGTCGCGTTCCAGTTCAATTTTTCCACGGCGGATTGCGTGGTTTGGTAATTCGATTGCCGCTTGAATGTTCAGTTTCCAGTCCAGAACCCCGATCAGTGTTTTGACCACATAGCCAATGATCCGTGTCCCCCCGGGCGAGCCAACAGCCAAAAGCAGTTTTCCGGACCCATCAAAGACAAGGGTGGGTGATTGTGCCGATCGGGGCCGTTTGCCAGCCCCCGGCCGGTTGACCTTGGGACGGCCTGATCTGCTGCGGGGGCGGGATGAAAAATCAGTTGCGTGATTGTTCAACATGAACCCGCGCACCATGATGCGTGATCCAAAAGCGCCGCCAACAGAAGCCGTCATGGAAACCGTATTGCCCTGTTTGTCGACAATGGCCATGTGGGTCGTGGAAGGCTGTTCTTCGTCTTCTGATGCCACATAATTTGCGGCGCGTTTATTGGGCATGGAAAATTTGCCGGGTGAGACATGTTTCATGGCCCGATCAATGCGGATGCGATCAGATCGTTCGGCCAGATATTTGGGGTTCAGCATCCCTGAAAGGGGGACTGAGACAAAATCCGGGTCGCCCACATACCGCAGACGATCTGCATTGGCCAGCCGGAAGGCTTCGGATATCAGATGCACGGCCTTGGCACTGCCGGGTTTTATCTTGTGTAATTTAAACCGCTCCAGCATGGACAAAACCATCAAGGTTGTAACCCCACCTGCGGTGGGTGGGCCAAAGCCACAAACCAGCCAGACCCGGTATGGGCCACAAAGTTGGGGGCGTTTTTTCGTTTTATAGGCAGCCAGATCACGAACGGCCAAAAGGCCCGGGCGCATTTTGTCGGCTTGGGTTGCTTTGGCGATGTCGCTGGCAATGGCGCCCTGATACAGGGCGTTCGCGCCATGATTGGCGATGGCTGTTAACGTGTTCGCCAATTCAGGGTTCTTGAGCAAACTGCCAACCGCCTTTGGCTGGTTGGTTTCATCCAGAAAATATTTCCGCGCTGTTGGGTATTGAATAAGATACCGGTCGCGCTTTATCGAAGCATACAGCCGCTTTGAAACCTTGAAGCCATTTTGGGCCAAGGTGATGGTAGGCGTGAACAGGTCTTTCCAGGGCAGGCGACCGTATTTTTTATGGACGGTTTCAAGCACCCGCAAAATGCCCGGCGTTGCCACAGAGATGCCGCCAACGCGATAGCGATCGCGGACCATGGACGTGCCATCGGTATTCATGAACATATATTCTGTTGTGGCCCCCGGGGCTTCTTCCCGGCCTTCATAGGCCGAGATTTCACCCGTTTTGCCGTTGAAATGAAGCAGGAACCCGCCGCCGCCAATGCCCGAAGATTGGGGTTCAACCAGGGTCAACATGATTTGCATGGCAATGGCTGCATCAATGGCTGTGCCACCTTTGCGTAAAATATCGCGGCCAACGTTTGATGCATGGGGATTGGCGCTGGAAACCATGTGGTGTTTACTGGCTTTTTTACCGGCTTTTTTGATCACGACCGGTTTGTTGCGCGCAACGGGGGTGAAGCCCGCATCGTCAGTTATGGCGCTGTCTGGTCCATCAGGGTCGCTTCCACAGGCCCCAAGCCCCAAAAGGGCTGTGAACGCAAGCATCAGAAACCCTGATCTAATGCCGGTTTTTCGGTCTTTTTGTTGCAAAACTGTCATCAAACGGGTCTCCGTGGGCCATTTAGAAACAGCATCTTAGCGGGGCTTTGTACTTTATGCATTAAGGCTGAATGATAGAAAAATCATTTCCCGTTAAGGGAAATAGGGGTACTACTCTCGGCAACAGCCGAAATGATGCCCAAACCAATGCCTGAAAACAACGGGACAAGCCAATGTCTAAGCAGAAAAACGCCGTGACTGTACCCGAACTTGCCGCCCGCAAAGGCACCACTCCCATTGTGTGCCTGACCGCCTATACCACCCCCATGGCGCGCATTATGGACCCCCATGTGGATATTCTGTTGGTGGGCGATTCGCTCGGCATGGTGTTGTACGGGATGGATACCACGTTGGGTGTCACCATAGACATGATGGCCAATCACGGCGCGGCCGTGGTGCGGGGCGCGGAACATGCCTGTGTCATTGTTGATTTGCCATTTGGCTCTTATCAAGAATCACCCGAAGCGGCCTATCGCACGGCGTCCCACCTGTTGCGTGAAACGGGCTGTGATGCGATCAAGCTTGAAGGCGGCATGGAAATGGCCGAAACCATTCGGTTCCTGGTTGACCGTGGTGTGCCCGTGATGGGCCATATTGGTTTGAAGCCACAATCTGTTCGAACCATGGGTGGCTTTGCCATTCAGGGAAAAGATGAAGAAGCCGCAAGACGTCTTATGGATGATGCCCGCGCCGTCGCCGATGCGGGTGCATTTTCCATGGTTGTTGAAGGCACGGTTGAAAAGGTTGCCCGTGCCATTACCAAGACCGTGAAAATCCCGACCATTGGCATTGGCGCATCGGTGGCCTGTGATGGGCAAATTCTTGTTTCCGATGACATGCTTGGTCTGTTCGGAGAATTCACACCAAAATTCGTCAAGCGCTATGCCGATCTGACCTCCGACATTGAAGCGGCCGTTCGCGCCTATGCCGATGATGTGCGCGCGCGCAATTTCCCCAGTGATGAGCATTGTTTTGGTGCAAAGCGCGGGCCAAAGTTGATTTCGGGATAAAAGATTAATCCCTGCCCATGAACTTACAGCTCAATCATGTCTGATACGTCTGAACTAGAAACCGTAAACGATGCAAAAGGCCTTGGCGCCCGGGTGAAAGCCTGGCGTGATGCAGGGTTGAGCATTGCGCTGGTGCCCACCATGGGGGCCCTACATTCGGGCCATGGTGTCTTGATGGATCAGGCGGCCCAAGCATGTGACCGGGTGATTGTGAGTATTTTCGTCAACCCGACCCAGTTCGGCCCCAATGAAGATTTCAAGGCCTATCCCCGTGATGGTGCGGCAGATACGGCATTCTTGCGTGAACGCAGGGTTGATCTTCTTTATGCCCCCGATGTTGATGCGCTGTATCCCGATGGTTTGGCATCCAGCCTTTCTGCAGGTCCGCTTTCCCAAAATCTATGCGGGGAACACAGGCCCGGACATTTCGACGGGGTAGCAACGGTGGTGGCCCGGCTTTTGGAACAGGCAAAACCGGATCGGGCCTATTTTGGGGAAAAAGATTACCAGCAGCTTTGTGTGATCCGCCATACCGCGAACGAACAGGGCTTGGCGGTTGCTATTGAAGGCGTGGGCACCGTGCGTGAAGCAGATGGATTGGCGATTTCTTCGCGCAATGCCTATTTGTCTGATGATGAACGGACCATCGCACCGGTTCTTTTCCAGACCATCACAGACGTTGCTGCAAAAATCTCAGACGGCCAGGATGCGGGGGATGTTTTGGCCGAAGGGACTTCCAAATTGCGCGCATGCGGGTTTGGCAAAATTGATTATCTCGCCTGTATGGATGCCACCAGTTTGCGCCCGCAAATATCATCATCCCGGCCTGCACGGGTGTTTGTCGCAGCACGGCTTGGGGCTGCGCGATTGATTGATAATGTTGCGGTGCCGGGTTGGCCTAAATAAGCTCAGGCAAGCTCGAACGGGACCTGGGTTGGGCCGTGCCCTTGGCTCATGATTTTTTTCTCGACATCAAACCGGCCTTGGGTGACACGACCCACCAACCGTTCAGACCGGACAATAACCGCAACAGACCGTTGGGGCCCGCCCTGTTCTGCATGAATGGCAAAGGGTGCCACCAGATCGACGGTGCCAGGCGTGCCTTCGGTGACGCTTTCCATGCGCAGATCGGCGTATCCTTCTTTTGTGCCATCATCCAGACGTTCATAGCGTTCCAGCTTTTCAACCCCTTCCAGAACGCCATAAGCTGTCCATGCGTGGGCATGATCGTGGACGCTGCCGGTCCGTCCCGGGGTGCGGACAACGGCATTGATGGCAAATCCGTGATCAGAATCTTCATATAAAAGCAGGTTTTTGTGACCCTCAGTGCTTGGCCAGTCTTTTGAATGGATGCGCAAACTTTTGTCATCGACCAGTCCTTCTAAAAGGACACGGGTTTGTTCCATGGCGCTTTTGGTGTCGTCAGCCCTATCCCATGCGGCACGAAGGTCATCGATGAATTTCTGGAATATGGGCATGCGCTGGCTGGCCATGGTGGTTCTCCCTAGTACGGATTACTGGTGATCTTTATTCAGCTGCCGCACGGCCAGTGAGGCCATCCAGCGCAGATGTGATTTCTTCGACATGGACGACATCTGCATATTTATGGTGCAGGTCAAACAAGGCAACCTTGTGGCTGAGCACAGAGCGATCAAAGCAGCATTCTTCGGCGACGGCCACGGGGAACCCATAAGAAAATGCATCAATAACCGATGCCCGCAAACAGCCCGATGTGCTTTCGCCACACAGGATTAGGCTTTCGATGCCGCGTTGTTTCAGGTGTGCGAACAGGGGGGTGCCAAAGAACCCCGATGCCCGTTCTTTGCGGATCATCAGGTCTTCTGGCTGGGGTGCAAACTCTTCCTTGATTTCATAGCCATCGCCCACTTTTTCGCCGCTGCGTTGGCGGTTGGTGGCAGAAACCGCGCTGGGATTGCCGGTGGTGTAAATGATGGGAATGCCTGCACGTCTGGCTGCTTCGAATAATTTTACTGTCGGTGCAATGGCATTCCATGCCTGATCGCCACAGGCCCCGCGATGTTTGCGGTTGATTTCGACCACAGGACCGGAACCCCCGGCATAGACCTTTTTGTAAAGATCAATGGCAAGAAGCGCGGGCTTTGGGCCAAGGCCCTTTACGTCGCGTGGGAAAAAACTTGAATAAATTTCACGTTCTTCGCTGGGGATGATGTCATCCCAACAGTGATCCGTGCGAAAAGTGCCCATGAAAATTTCCTCTGTTTAAAACGGCTTTTGGCAAAATGCTTATGTATCCCCATTAAACGCCCCAGCGCCGGGTTCTGTCAAAGGGGACCCATAAAAAAGGGGCAGCCCATAAGCTGCCCCTTTAATGCATTGGCTTCAAACCGGGCTTAACGCACGTAGATGTGCACTTCGTTGGTTTGGGCCTGATTGGATGTACCGGCCGAAAGGGTGACGCGGCTTGCGGGCAATCCCATTGATGTCAGGGAGCGTAGCACCCGTTCTGCGGCGCGGCGCGCTGCATTGGAGGATTGGGCCACCTTGGCAGCACTGCCCCGGATTGGCGTCACAGCAACCAGATCAAAGCCGGCCTGGGGCCTGCGTTCAAGGGTGCGGGAAATGGCTGAATAGAGGGCTTGTTCGTATTCAACCTTGGCCTGATCAAAGCGGATCACCACCAAGGGGCGGCGTTGGCCACCGACCGATGCCATGGCACGAGAGCCGGAATTTGGCCGCGCCTGGAAGGGGGCTGCATTAAACGCACGATTGGCGAGGCTGGAACCCAGAAGTTCGCCGTTCTTTACCGCCACCGACAGGGTGGTGAGGTTTTTGCGTTCATTGCCGACATAGGCAGATTGACGATTGATGTCTTCGCTCAGTTCATTCAGCAGACGATCGATTAAAACCACAGTGCGGTTCACTTCGTCTTCCAGAATGGAAAGCTGGCGGTGATCGCCGTCCACTGCACCGGAAAGTCCGTAGGTGGCGCGGGTGGTTTCAAGCAGATAGCTGGCGGTTGCTGAATCGCTGGCGACATTATTAGCTAGCGAATTCATAGCGGCGATATCGCGGCTAACACCATCAAGCTGGCTCTGGGCGACATTCCACTGGTTTATCAGAACCGGATTACCGGGGGTGGTGCCAACCTGAAGACGGGAATTGATGGCGGCCACAGTGCCGTGATAGCGCTGGGCATGGGCAATGGTTTGAACCCGTGTGCGCTGCAGGCGAGAATTATGACGATTGATGGCGGATTGAAGTTGCCCCAATTCGCTGCGCATTTGTGCGACCTTGGCACCAACGGCTGTGCCGGTGGGGCTGCCAGGGGTGACGCTAGGTGGCGTAAAGGTTGATGTGCCAAGCCGTGGCGGGTTTGCCGCCTGGGGCACCGGACGAGGGACCACCTTTGGCGCAATAGGCCTTGCTTTTGCTACCTTGCTGGGCGGCGGTGTCACTGGATCATCCCCCCAAAGTGAAGGAAACAACGAATCGGACACGTATGAACAGCCGCCTAAAAGCAGACCAGCCATAATTAAAGCCGCATGATTTTTCAATCGGGCCATCGGAAAACCACCCCTATTTTCTGTAAGCAGCACGTTAGTACCCCCAGGTGTCAATTTGCTGTTCTATGGGAGTTCATAATTTTACACAACCCATTAATTTGCAACAATTATATCTAACAGAACGAAGCTTCACAAGGAACAAGGTCCGATCAAGGCGTTATGGGGGTGTTTGAACGTGCTATTCGGGGAATTATTTAATCCAATTGATGACTTAAATGCGTCCCAATAAAAAATCCCCTGTCATTTGCTTGCCAAGGCTTGCGCTTTTGAGTAGCTTGCGGGCCTTCAAAAGCGGATGCGCCCGTAGCTCAACTGGATAGAGCACTTGACTACGAATCAAGAGGCTAGGGGTTCGAATCCCTTCGGGCGCACCATTTTTTCCCTTTATTCAACCACTTCGTACCGCCAGACCACCGCCCGGCCCCCTTGCAGGGCGCGGGATTCGGACTGGATTGACTTGTGATCTTCGCTGTCGCGATAGCGGTCGATGTCAACCTGGCTGTCCCATTCAGAATAAGAAATGAACAGGCCGGGCCGATCGAGCGATCGTAAAAGTTTTTCAGCCGTGCATCCCTTTTGCTTGCGCATCAGGGTCGAACAATCTTCTTTCCATACCCGTTCGGCATCCGCTTCCTGGCCTTCGGGTACATTAATCAGAATAACGCGTGAAATGGTCATCGATGTTGCCTCCGGACATTGCTGCGATGGATAGCTTACGACCGATTTGTGGCAGGCGGGGGAGAAATTAATGAATTGGGCTTAATTCCAGAAAATTAATGACTGCTGAAATTCATGGCAATGGCGACCAGAATGCCGGTGCCAAGGGTAATAAGGCTATATTTTTTAGGCTCGGTTTCCGTGCGCGGCAGCAAATGGGTGGCCCCCACATAGATCAAGGCCCCCGCTGCCACAGAAAGCAGAATGCCAAGGGTCGGGCGGTCAATCTGGCTGACGATAGGATAAGACAAAACCATGCCAAGCGGCGTGGTCAGGGCGGCGGCGATAAATGCCAGAAAGGCTGCCTTTGACCGTGAAAACCCACCGCGTACCAGCATCAGAAACATAACCACCCCTTCGGGGAATTCATGGAGGATCAGCCCAAGGGCTGTCAGAAACCCGGTATAGGTGCTGACGGCAAAGGTGACTGAGTAGGTGATGCCATCAATAAAGGAGTGAATGCCGATCCCCACCATGGGCACAAGGCCAATGGCATAATGTTGGGTGTGGGGCTTGTCGCACAGATGGGCCGTGACGAACCGGCTAAAGAAATGCATGAACAAATAGCCGCCCAGAATATAGATCGGTGCGTTTTCGCTCATCCCCAATGCGGTGGGAATAAGGTGCAGGAAGGAAATAGAAATCAGAACCCCAGCGGCGAAGCATGCAAAATACGTCGTATTTTCACGGCCCCATGTATCGAACCGACGGATCACATAGATGCCCACAGTGGTAATCAGCGCTGCAAAGGCACTGGTTAGAAAAGGCGTCCAAAATGGGCTTGTTGCGAAAGAAGCAATCATGCGATCTCCAGAGGTTAGGCAGACAGATAAAGAAAGACCGCGCCCTGGTCAAGGGGCGCGGTCAATTTCACCTGTCTTTTAAACCCCAGCGTTTGCTGGTTATTTTTTGCAGTCCAGAGAACGGGCTTCTTTACCATTGCCTGGATAGGCGATCTTGCACACCATGCCGATCTTGATTTTACCGCGTGATGATAATTCACCATTCAGCATGACGTCGGTGCGGGAACCCGAAATTTTAACCTTGTGTTCCTTGCCCTTGACCATGAAATACATGCGCCGGCCACCGCGTTTTTTCTTGGTGATCTTGGCGGTAACGGCGGTCATTTTTTTGGACAGGCTGGATGCAAGGCCATGTTTCTTGCGCAGGGCAATGAAATAGGCCAGTTCCTCATCGGTTGTGGCGGCCAGATCTTTTACGACCGTGTCCATGGTGGCGCCGGGGATCCAGTCAAAATCTGCGCCAAATTCAGCGCGGACGATTTTAAGAAATTTTGGATCCTTCATGACCTTGGCATAGGCGCCGCGATACATTTTCACGAATTTTTCGGGTGTGCCGGGTGGCAGGGCAATCCATTTTTCCACCGTTTGATCCCCAAGCCAGGTTTTGTAAGACCGCTTTGCGGCAGCATCCATTTTGGGCCATAACAGATCGCCCAGAACCGGCACCGTAGAGAAAGATGAACGGGCAATCATTTTGCCTTTGGCGTCGCGATTGCCCAGCTGGACAAGGGCATCCATATTGTCTTTCAAAAGCGGGCCGACGTTAAAAACGGTTTGGTTATGGACCATATCAATCTCGCCGCGTCGTGCTGCCAGCAGAAGGTCCGATGTTCCTGAATACCCCAGAACAAATTTCACATTCCAGTTCAGGAATTCCTTGCCCCAGATTGCAGCATGGCTGCCGGTGCGTTCTCCATCGATGCCACCAAATGCCAGAACCTTTCCTTTGGTCAGGCGTCCATGCAGTTTCTTGTTGATCAAGATGATGGTGCCCAGACGCGCCGTGCCCCCAACAAACCGGTATTTGCCGGGATTATATTTGGCAGCGCGATGGCGAAGCTTGTACGGGCTGACCTGGGTCCGCGAACCGGATAACAGTGTCATGCCATCGGGCTTTACCTTGGCGAAGAAATAGTTGTTGGCTTTGATGCCGCCGCCGCCGGGAAGATTGCGAAAGATCACCTGAGGCTTGCCAGGCAGATGGTGGATCAGATATCCGCCGATGCGCCGGGCATTGGCATCGGTGCCGCCACCGGGGCGTGAATTGATGATGATCTGGACGGTTTCGCCCTTTAAGGACATATCGGCTGCGACTGCAGGCGCCATTTGGGTGCCAAAGCCAAGGGTGACCCCAAGGGCTGCCCCGGATAGCAATATTGAAAATCGTGGATAGGACATAGATATTTCTCCCTGTTAAAAAATACATTTTTATTTTTATGGGTGACAGCGTACGCAAGTTTTACCCCTGAGAGCAAGACTCCCGTTTGCGTATGGGGCTACTTGGTCAGGGGCTTAGTACGGGGTGTAGGACTTTTCTTCGACCAAGGCTGAACCCAGTGCTTCGTTGATTTGGCGCTTTAGGGCTGCGCGTTTGTCGTTGGTGCGATAGACGGCGCGAGCAAGGGAAATGAAGGTATCGCTGAAATCCTTGGCGCGTTCGCAGTCACGGATATCATCTTCGATCACCCAAAGTGCCTCATTGACCGATTTCAGGTCTGCGCGAAGGGTGGTGATGGGTTCGCTGTCTGGAATCTTTGCCGCCGCAATTGCTGCCAGTTCAACCTGTTCGATCTGCACGTTGGCCCGTTTGGCGGCGTCGTCTATGCGGTCCAGTTTGATTTCAAGAATGGTTAGCCGATCAAGCAATTCCCCCGGTGCGATGGGAATGGTGATAGCAGCAGTTGCATCGGCCATGATATTATCGCGCGCAAAGCGCCTCTTTGATGGTTGCAAACACGCCCTGTCAGTCGCCGGGGCTTGTTTGGCGGTGAAGGGTCATGGTGGGATACCAGACACAGGCTGATCCCTCAAGCCCCCAACGCCAATCTGGCACATGGGCCAATGCCACATGGACCGGTTTCCCCATCGCACCTGCCAGGTGGGCAAGGGCGGTATCGGATGTCACAACACAATCAAGACCACCCATGATGGCTGCCGTTTCCATAAAGGCACCACCTTCAGCATCAATGTTGGTGCCAAGATCAACAAAGGGCAGCGCTGATGGCCAATCTTTTATTTGTTCTGTGCCTTCGCCTTTTTGTAGCCCAATCAGGGTAACGCCGGGCATTTTTGCCAGGGATTCAAAATGATGCAGGGGAATGGAGCGTTCCCGATCCAAACGGTAGTCCTGATTGCCCTGCCAGGCGATGCCGACCTTCAGCCCGTCTATGTGTGCAAGTGGATTATGATCCGGCTTTGCCGATAGATAGGTATCCTGTGCCAAACTGGCGCCATCGAGTTTCAGGATGTGGGGGATGCTCATCATTGGGACAAAGGCATCGAATGGGGGTGGGGGATCGTTCAGATCACAGGTTTCGTCCACCCCGGCCATGGCACCGATAATGGGCAGCATGGGTTTTGGCCCCTGATAAATCACGTGCCCGCCAAGGGCCTTGGCATAGGCTGCAAAGCGCATGAATTGCAGGGCATCGCCAAAGCCCTGTTCATGGAGGATTAAAAGCCGCGCGCCTTCAAGGGAGGTGCCGTTCCAAATCGGCTGATCGGGTTCTGCCAAACCATAGCTGGGCATTTTCCGGCGCCATTCATATTCGGCCCAGCCTGTGGCCCAATTTTCGCCCATCAATTGTGCCAATCCAAGATTCCAGTGGGCTTCTGCGTCGGTAGGGGAAAGCCTGGTGGCAGTTTCCAGATGGGTGATGGCCCCTGCCAGATTGCCCGTTTGTCTCAGGGCAGCGCCCAAATTCATATGGGCACTCAAATGGGTAGGGTTGAGGGACAGGGCGTGATTGTAGCAGGTGATGGCGCCTGCGGTATCGTTATCGGCCATGCGGGCATTGGCCAGATTGTAGTGAAACCCCGGCTCATTGGGTGTGATGGCGATGGCCTTTAAAAAGGCCGCAAAGGCCCCATCAAAATCACCACGTTCGCGGTGAACCAGACCCAGATTAGACCAGCCAGCAGCAAATTCAGGATCAAGAATGACGGCGCGGGAAAGATGATCTGCGGCATCATCATAGTGGCCCAGGCGTTTCAGGACATTGCCAAGGTTGGAAAGGGTCAGGGGGCGTTTGGGGTCTTGGGCCAGTGCCGCTTTGTAGCGTGCAACAGCTTCTTCCAATTGACCAAGGCCCGCCAAAATATGCCCGGCAGAATGCAGATAGTCAGCCCCATCGGGGGCAAGCTTTAGGGCCTTTTCCACCAGTTGCAGCGCACGCTGTCCCCGGCCCTTGTCCAGGGTGGCAAGGGCCAAAAGATGCAGGGCCCCATGGTTCTTTGGGTCTCGCGACAGCACGCGTCGATAGGCCGCTTCGGCTTTGGCAATATTGCCTGCGCGATGATGGAAAAGCCCCGCCTCTAGTGGGTCGGGCCTTTTAGCGATTGTGATTTCTTGCCTGACTGTCATGGGGGACAGGATAGAGGGTAGAGGTTTACGAAAACTTTACCTTAATCGATCCAGCATCATTTTGCCCCCGATTAGAGGCTAAATGACATCCCAAACCCCCGATACGCATAAGAATATGACAGCGCTGCGGGGACGGGCTAATCTGGGGACATCATATGAAGACGGGTAAGGGAATACTGGGGGAATCGTGGGCAAGATCATCAAAAAAACAGGGTTTACGCTGGCCATTTTTTTAATGGCCGCATGTGTCGTTGCGGCCACGCCGCGTGCCGCCAAGGCCGCAGATCAAGGTTCTGCTCAGGCGGTTCCAATTAGCGAACTGGAAACCCTTGCCCAAACCCTTGAAAATGATGGGGAGCGCAAGAAATTCATTGCCACGTTGAAAGGCTTGATTGCCACCCAAAAAACCGGGTCGGCAAAACCCAATATTGCCAAGGATCTGAGCGGGCGCGTTGCGGGGGCGATATCTGGCCATCTTTTGGCGCTTGGCAATCGTGTTGTCGGTGTTGTGGGGGTTCTTGAAGATGTGCCTGATCTGATCCCCTGGGCAAAACGCTGGGCAACGGATGAGTCCAAACGCAATCGCCTGTTCGGGGTTGTCTGGCACTTTCTGGTGATCGTCGCTGCGGGTATGGCGGGCCAGTATGTGTTCCGTTTCTTGACGGGCCATTGGCGCAAAGGCGTGGAAACTGATACGGGCACGGAAATAGCGGGCAGGGTATGGCGGTTTGTTCTGCGCACGGTCCTGCTGTTTGCCAATGCGGTTGCCTATGGTGCGGGTGCGTATGGCGCGTTGGTGCTTTTGCCCATGACCGGTGTTGCCCATCAGGTGCTTTTTGTCGGGGCCAGTTCATTCTTTGTGGCCAAGATGATTTTGGCAGCAACCAGAACGGCGGTATCGCCTGGCCTTGCTTTGTTGCGACCCATCCCAATTTCAGATGAAACGGCAAACTATCTTTATATCTGGGCGCGGCGTTTGGTCCGCATCTTTGTCTATGCATTTTTTCTGCTCGAAGCGGTGCGCCTTGTTGGCTTGCCAGCGCCGGCATATGAATCGCTTCTTTATCTTTTGGGATTTGTTCTGGCGGGCTTTGTTGTGGTGTTCGTGTTGCAAAACCGAATGGCGGCTGCGACGGCCATTCGGGGCGATGCAGAAGGTGCCTATGGGGGCTTGCGTGCGCGGATCGCTGCCACGTGGCATTTGTTTGCCATTGGGTATGTCATGGCCGTTTATCTGGTGTGGCTGTTCAAGGTGGCGGGCGGTTTTGAATTTCTGATTTCAGCAACCCTGTGGACGGCCATTCTTGTTGTCGGTGCCAAGCTTGCGATTCTTGGGACGGAACGTGCGACCACGCATTTATTTGCCATCAGCGATGATCTGGACAGTCGTTTTCCGGGCCTTAAAACGCGGGCGAATCGCTATGTGCCAGTGTTGAACAAGATCATTGCCTGGGTTGTTTCTATCGGTGCGGGATTGATCGTTCTCGATGTCTGGGGGGTGGATACGCTGGGATGGCTAGCCTCAGAAGAGGGCACAGTGGTGATTGGAAAATCGGTCACTGTGGCGATCATTCTGTTGATGGCCTTTGTCGCCTGGGAAGGGTTGAACCTTGCTATTGGGCGCTATCTTGATGGCATCGACGATAACATTAAGGGGGCGGCCCGGGCGCGGACCTTGTTGCCCTTGATGCGCACCACGGCGGCCATTGTTATTTTGCTGCTGACCGTGCTGGTGGTCTTGTCAGAGATTGGCGTGAACATCGGGCCGTTGCTGGCGGGTGCCGGGGTCTTTGGTCTTGCCATCGGGTTTGGATCACAAAAGCTGGTCCAGGATGTCATCACCGGATTGTTTATCTTGATCGAAGACACCTTGGCCATTGGTGATGTTGTGCGGTTTGATTCAGACCACGCAGGCACCGTAGAGGCCTTATCGATCCGTTCCGTGTGTCTGCGCGATCTGGCGGGCAATGTGCACACGCTGCCGTTTTCTGAGGTGAAGACCATCCTGAACATGACCAAGGACTGGTCTTATTATGCGCTGGACGTCGGTGTTGGGTATCGTGAAAACGTTGATCATGTGATCACTGTCTTGAAAGAAATCGGTGACGATCTGAAGGCCGATCCTGAATTTGGGGTTCACATGTTGGAAAGCATTGATGTTTTGGGGCTTGATCAATTCGGTGATTCGGCGGTGATTATCAAAGCCCGCATCAAAACCAAACCCTTGCAGCAGTGGATTGTTGGGCGCGAATTTAACCGCCGAATGAAAGAACGGTTTGATGCGGAAAACATCGAAATCCCATTCCCCCACCAGACCATTTATTTCGGCGAAGATCGCGATGGCAATGCACCACCTGCCAATGTTGCGATGAAGCCAACGCCGCCGGAATCCAGCTAACGTCGGCTTTATTCTGTATCTTCTGAATTTTTGGCGAGTGCGCGCATGGCCACGTCTCGGGAAAATCCGGCCCGTGCCATCGCGCCCATATCGCGGGTTTCCTGGTCTTTGATCTTGTCACGTTCTGCCAAGGCGCGGTGTCTTTCAGGGCTGCGCCAGGGGCCTAGGCGGCGGCGTTTGGCATATCGAATTGCGGCGGCAATGTCGGGGTTTTCATCCATGCCATCAGCAATCAGGCGTTCGCGCAACGCATTAAGGGCATGGTCAATATCTTCGGGGTCTACCCCCTTTTCCCGTAACCGGCCTGAAATTAGGCGAAGTGAGCTGCCCCGGCGATACAGGGTTTCGGTGCGGGCAATGGCATAGGTTCGATCATCCAAAAGCCCCACTTCGCGGTAGCGGGCAATCAGTTCCTTGACCATTTCAATGCCAATATCGGGATCTGCTTCATGGAAATTGGCGGAACGATAGACGCGGCGAATTAAAACCCGTTCCAGGGATTTGGCCGTTGCCTGAAACCGCTCCAGATACCAAAGCGCCACATTCTCTAAATGGCTCATGGTTATCTTGCGCGGGTTTTTGCGCTTGCGGTCGGCACGCTTTGGCCCGGTTTCTTTGCCGTTATCTTCACCGCCATCTGTGTTGTCTTCGCCATTTTCCATGGGCAAAGCATGGCAGGCTTGCCAGCGCATGTCATCCCGCCTTAGGATCGCCCGCCCCGATCACATGTCTTGCAGGAATTTTATGAGCCCCGATCAATTTTCACCAAACCCGCTCCAACAGGCCCATCCGGGTCCCCGTCCTATGGGTCGGGTCAACTGGCGTGGCATGTGGTCTTTGTATTGCAAAGAAGTGATGCGCTTCATGGCGGTTTATGTTCAGACCGTGGCGGCACCCATTGTGACCACGCTTTTGTTTTTGGCAATTTTTTCTCTGGCGTTGGGCCGCGCACTGACGGTGGTGGGCGGGGTGCCCTTCATTGAATTTCTGGCACCCGGTTTGATCATGATGTCGATCATCCAGAACAGCTTTGCCAATACATCGTCATCTATTGTGATGTCGAAAATGCAGGGCAACATCGTCGATGCCATCATGGCACCCTTGTCGCCTTTGGAATTGACCATCGGTTACGGGCTGGGCGGCATGACCCGGGGCTTGGTGGTGGGCATGGTGGTCATGGCGGGGATGGCGATTTTTGTGCCGTTCCATATCCATTCTCTGGTGCATCTGGTTTTTTATTCGGTTCTGGCGGCACTGATGCTGTCGCTTTTGGGGGCCATTGGCGGCATCTGGGCGGAAAAGCATGAACAATCGGCCTTGCTGACCAATTTTGTGATCACCCCCTTGGCCTTTTTGTCCGGCACGTTTTATTCCATCGATCGGTTGCCGGGCCTGTGGCATGTGGCAGCCAGACTTAACCCATTCTTCTATATGATTGATGGGTTCCGGTACGGCTTTACCGGCCATGCCGAAGCACCGCTTTACATCGGTTATGGCATCATGATTGTTGGCAATATCGGGTTGGGCTTGATCTGCTGGGCCATGTTCCGGTCAGGCTATCGCCTCAGGACGTGATTTAGATCGGGTTTAGATCACGAACGGTATCCAGCGTTTTACCCGGTCCTTGTATTCCCGATATGGATTTCCAAAACGTTTTTCAAGGCTGAGCTCATCGCCTTTTACCCGGCGTTGAAACCACACCACGTGGAAGACCAAAAGGGCAAAACCGGCAATTGAATGGAACGTCAATGCAAGACCGGTCATAAAAATCAAATGGCCAAGATACATGGGATTGCGCGTGAACCGGTAAAGCCCGGTGTTGAGAATCCGGTCAGGTGGGATGGCAATACCGGGCCCGCCACCGCCAAGGCGTGAGCGATATCGGCCCGTCCATTTGAATTGCAAATACCCCCAAACCATCAACGCCGCCCACCACGGTGTGATGGTCCATGTTGCATCAGGCAGGGTGGCCCAGGGCAGGCTAGGCGGGGTGAGGCCATGGCGCGCCCAGGTAAGGGCCGGGATCAAAATGGGATAGATGATAAAGGAGCGGTTGGATGTGCTACCCAGCCATTTGATGATGGGGTTGGTCATGCTTTTTATTCCTGATTGGTCTGATTGATCTGTGTGAACGCCTATTAAAGCATGGTTTGGATGGGGTTTGCCAATGCCCCGAACATCGCCAGTAACATTGACATGGACCCCCGTTATATGGATACTCGCCGCTTTTTTGCGCAAGGCACCCTCATAGATTGATCGATTTA
This sequence comes from Rhodospirillales bacterium, assembly GCA_018666775.1. Taxonomy (NCBI): domain Bacteria; kingdom Pseudomonadati; phylum Pseudomonadota; class Alphaproteobacteria; order Rhodospirillales; species Rhodospirillales bacterium. The sequence goes on from JABIXC010000010.1 coordinate 103,325, forward strand.
TGAGGGGTTTCGCAGTTCCTGAATATAGGAGTGAAGTCGTGATTTCCGCCGTTATGCCCACATATGGGCGCGCCGACATTGCATTTGAAAGAGGGGAAGGGGCATATCTCTTCACCAAAGATGGCACGCGCTATCTTGATTTTACGGCTGGCATTGCCGTGGATGCCCTTGGTCACGCCAACCCCCGTTTGGTGGCGGCGTTGACGGAACAGGCAGGGAAACTTTGGCACACGTCCAATTTGTTTCATATCCCGGGTCAGGAGCGTTTGGGGGAAAGGCTGGTTGCGGAAACCTTTGCCGATACCGTCTTTTTCTGTAATTCCGGCAGTGAAGCCATGGAATGTGGCATCAAGACCGTGCGGTCCCATTTTGATGCCGTGGGTGATCCAGACCGTTACCGGATTATCTGTGCCAATCAGGCCTTTCACGGGCGCACGTTGGCTGCCATTGCAGCGGGCGGTCAGGAAAAATTGCTGAAAGGCTTTGATCCCGCTGTTGGTGGTTTTGATCATGTTGCATTTGGTAACCTGAATGAAACCCGCGACGCCATCGGGGACGAAACTGCGGCGATCTTGATCGAACCCGTTCAGGGCGAAGGCGGCATCCGTCCGGCATCCGAAGATTTCCTCTGTGGCCTTCGGGAAACAGCAGATGAATATGGATTGCTTTTATTCTTTGATGAAGTTCAGTGCGGCATGGGCCGGACCGGAAAGCTGTTTGCCCATGAATGGGCAGGCATCACCCCTGATGTTATGGCCGTGGCCAAGGGCATCGGCGGCGGGTTCCCGGTTGGTGCGTGTCTGGCAACGGAAGATGCGGCCAAGGGCATGACCCTTGGCACCCATGGGTCCACCTATGGGGGCAATCCGCTGGCCATGGCGGTGGGCAATGCGGTGTTGGATGTCATGACCGAAGACGGCTTTATGGATCACGTCCAAACCATGAGCGCGTCATTGATGGCGGGGCTGGAGAAACTGGTTGCGGCCCATCCCAAAACCTTTACGGCAGTGCGTGGCAAGGGATTGATGATCGGCATTGTCTGTGCCGGTGAACCCCGGCCCTTGATTGCCAAAATCCGCGACAACGCCATGTTGTGTCTTGCCGGTGGGGGCAATGTGATACGGCTTTTGCCACCGCTGAACATTGATGAAAGCCATATTCGCCTCGCGCTGGAGATTCTGGATCGCACGGCAACAGAGGCGGAGGCGGCCGCATGATTGATTCCCCCACGCGCCATTTTCTGGACCTTGATCAGTTCTCTGCTGAAACACTGAGGCAGATGATTACATCTGCCGGGGACTATAAGGCCGGGAAGATTGTATCGGAAAAATCGCCCGCAAATGGCAAGGTTTTGGCTTTGGTGTTTGAAAAACCATCGACGCGAACCCGGGTATCGTTTGAGGTTGGCATGATGCAGATGGGTGGCATTGTGACATCCCTTGATGTTCAATCCTCCCAATTGGGCCGGGGCGAAAGCATTGCGGATACGGCGCGGGTATTGTCGGGTTATGCCGATGCCATCATGTTCCGTACCTTGTCTGAAACAAGCCTGATTGAGATGGCTAAATATGCATCGGTGCCGGTGATCAACGGGTTGACTGATAAAAGTCACCCCTGCCAGATCATGGCCGATATCCTGACCTTTGAAGAACACATTGGTCCGATCAAAGACCGGGTCATTGCCTGGATCGGCGATGGCAACAATGTGTGCGCATCGTGGATTCACGCAGCATCTTTGTTTGGCTATACCCTTCGCATAGCCACCCCCAAAGGGTACGCGCCCGATGCGGATCTGGTGGCCCGTGCCATTGATGGCGGTGCCAAAATAGAGCTGAGCGAAGACCCGGCCCAAATGGTGGCCGGTGCTGATTGCGTGACCACCGATACCTGGTTGTCTATGGGCAACGGCGATGGGCCAAGCCCGGAAGAACACATTAAAGCGCTTAGCCCATACCGGGTGGACGAAGCCCTGATGGCTGGTGCCGGGAAGGATGCGATCTTTATGCATTGTCTGCCAGCCAGCCGCGATCATGAGGTCAGTGCGGGGGTCATTGATGGCCCCAGTTCCGTCGTATGGGATGAGGCTGAAAACCGCATGCATGCCCAAAAAGGCATCCTGCACTGGTGCCTCTCTGAGGTCTAAACCCCCTGTTGGGTCCGGTGAGTGGCAGCCGTTTCGCGCGCCATGCTTGAAAAGCCAGCATTTGAAGCGCAGTATTTCCACGATCAAGATAGCGGGGGATTGCTGACATGCGTGGTTTTTGGCCCAAGGCTAATTTCAGATTTTCTGGATATCGGTTCATTGTGCCGGTCTTTACGGCATTCTTGGCATTGGCACTATCGGGGTGTGAATCGGCCCCGCCACGGGCCTTTCCCGACCTGACCTTTGCGCATCTTTCCCCGATCAATTTTAAAGTCGGGCGCATCGATATTTCCACCCGTTATATCCCGCCGCTGAAAGAACCCAATGTAGAACATCTGGCTCCGGTAACGCCGTATGGGGCAATCCGCCGTTGGGGTGAACATCGGTTGCGCGCCATTGGCGGCGATCATGTCGCCAATCTTATTATTCTGGATGCGTCCATTCGTGCGGTGCCGCTTAAAACCACAAGTGGGATCAAGGGATTATTCCTTCGCGAACAATCGCTCCGCTATGAGGGGCGTGCATCCTTTTTGCTGGAAATCAGGGATTCTCGCGGACGCCAGCGTGCATTCCTGACGGTCCGGTCTAAATATGATGGCACTGCGGTCGAAGGGACGAGCATCGCTGATCGTGAAAAAATATGGTTCAAAATCGTCGATGAGATGATGAAGGAACTTAATGCTCAGATCCAAGCTGGGCTGCCCCAACATTTCGGCGCATATCTGGCAGGGAATTAATTCCGCCAGAATGCCGGGGTGAACAGGATCAGGACCGTAAACAATTCCAGCCTGCCCAAAAGCATGCCAAAGGACAAAAGCCACTTGGCCGCATCGGGCAGGGATTCATAGGTGCCACCCGGGCCGATAATCGGTCCTAGGCCGGGGCCGACATTGGCGATGGCGCTGGCAGCACCAGAAACGGCGGTCAGAAAATCCAGCCCCATCCAGCCAAGACCGATTGCCAATGCGCCAAACGACATCACATAAAAGAAAAAGAAGCTCATCACCGATGCCGATACAGATTCCGGTATTGGCTTGCGATTAAACTGGGGCAGGAAAACCCCATGGGGTTGTAACAGTTTCCCGATCTGGGCCTGGGTGGTGGCATAGAGAACCTGAAGGCGGAATACCTTTAACCCGCACGTGGTAGAGCCGGCACAGCCTCCGACGAACATCAAAAAGAAGAACAAGGCCACCGGGAAAGAGCCCCACAGACCAAAATCAGTTGATGAATAACCGGTCCCGGTCATGATCGAGACGGCGTTAAACGTGACGTAGCGGGCGGCCTCGCCAAATGGCACCCCATTGATCAGCGTTTGCCAAGTGACCATCAATGCCACGGCTGAAAATGCCAGAAACAGAAAACAGCGCACCTGGGTGTCTTGAAGCAGGGGTGTCATGTTGCCGCGCACCGCCTGAAGGTAAAGCACAAAGGGCAGGGAGCCCAAAATCATAAAGATCACGGCAACCCAGTCGATGGCGGCGTTGTTGAAAAACCCGATTGATGCATCCCGGGTTGAAAACCCGCCGGTGGCAATGGTGGTCATGGCGTGGGCAAAGGCTTCAAATCCGGGCATGCCGGATGCCCAATACAGGGCGGCACACAGGCCGGTTAATCCAACATAGGTAATGCCAATGGCGCTGGCCACCTGGGCAATGCGGGGCATGGCCTTTTCAGATTTGTCAGATGATTCCATGCGGAACAATTGCATGCCGCCAACCTGGAGCTGCGGCAAGATGGCCACGGCCATGACAATGATGCCGATGCCCCCAAACCATTGCAGCAACGCCCGCCATAATAAAATGCTCGGCGGCGCATCGTTAAGGTTGGTCATCACGGTCGCCCCGGTGGTGGTAATCCCGGACATGGCTTCAAACACCGCATCGGTAAAAGACAGCTGCAGATCGGCAAAGGTAAAGGGCAATGCCCCAAACACGGCGATCACGACCCAGCTCATGGCGGTCAGCAGAAAGGCCTGGCGCATGGAAAGGTTCCCAGGGGCCGTGCGGGTGGTCAGGATCATGGTAATGCCGATAAAGGCATTGACCCCGGCACTGGCCGCAAAGACCAGCCAGTCGCCCCGACCAGAGATTAGATCGGCCAGCGCGGGCAGGCACATCCCAACGGCTAATGTCGTCAGCAAGATGCCTAAAATGAATAGAATAGGGCGAAAATCGATCATGAAACCCCTGAAATGGATAAAATTACGATTATATGTGGTAATTCCAAGGGGTTTTTCCAGATTATAAGGATTTTTTCCCTGTTTTTTATCATATTTCGTACATTTAATCGATTTTTATGGAAAAAATTGATTCTTTTAGGGATGAATAGGCAAATTTTTCGTATTTTTTGAATTTATTAAGATTTCTACTACAGCTTGTGGCATTGGGTCTTAATACAATTATTTTTGTCTATATGTGGTCTTCTCAGTCGGGCTCTTGCGGCTAGCCGCGACCAATCATGGCCAGGAATTCGCGTCGGGTTTTTTGGTCTGTCCTGAAACTGCCAATCATATGGCTGGTGACCATGGTTGTTCCGGGTTTATGGATGCCCCGGGTGGTCATGCACTGGTGTTCTGCCTCTATGACAACGGCAACCCCTGCGGGCTGGAGAATTTCATCAATGCCCGTGGCAATTTGGGCGGTCATCTTTTCCTGAATTTGCAGGCGGCGGGCATAGGCTTCTACCAACCGGGCCAGTTTGGAAATGCCAACAACGCGCCGGGTGGGCAAATAGGCGACATGGGCCACCCCGATGATGGGTAACAGGTGATGTTCGCAATGGGATTCAAAGCGGATGTCTTTCAGCACGACCATTTCGTCGTAGCCTTCGATCTCTTCGAATGTGCGGGCAAGGATTTCCCTTGGTTCTTCGTTGTAACCACAGAAAAATTCTTCCCAGGCCCTGACCACCCGGTCAGGTGTTCCAAGCAAGCCTTCACGATCAGGGTTATCGCCGGCCCAGCGGATCAATGTCCGAACGGCACGCTCGGCTTCCATGCGGCTTGGCTTATCACTTGGCGCATCATTGGGCACATCATCGGCGGGGGCTTTATCCGGGCCGCATGCAACAAGCGGCTTGGTTGAAACCAGTTTTGTGGGATTGTCTGCCTTCACGGGGCCACCTTTGATTTATTTAGCAATTGATTTGGCAATTGATCTGGGGGGTGCCATTTCCCCCGCATTTTGCCTGATAACCATGGCATGAGGTCAAAAAAATAGAAAGCAAAAGAGGGTGGGCAGGGAATGGCCTCTAATGGATCAACTTAATGAATGAGTGGGCGATCATTGGGGCGATCAAGGGAAAAGGCCGGGATTTCAATTTCTAGGGGGTGTCCGTCTATGGTTTCCATTTTGTAGTGACCGGCCATAATGCCTGATGTGGTTTCAAGGGGTGTCCCAGATGTGTATTCAAAACTTTCCCCCGGCCCGATCACGGGCTGTTCACCCACAACGCCGTCTCCTTCAACTTCTTGAATGCGCCCCAGCGAATCGGTGATCATCCAATAGCGGCTTTTTAACTGGACGGTTTCCCTGCCCTGATTCTCGATAATGACATGATAAGACCAGAAATAACGCCCCCGACGCGGGGACGATTCATGGTCCATATAGGACGGCTCGACGGTGATGCTAATCGAATGGGTTGTGGTGTTATACATGTCCGTTTTTTTGCTGTGCAAAGGATGATAAATCAGAATTCAGGGAAGTTTAGGGAACCTTTCGCTTCTGTCCAGTCTTCATGTTTAAGGGGCATGGGACCAGCCCATAACCCCTTAAAATGAAACTATTTTATGGTATTCTCTGATCAGACGCCGATTACAGAATGGCCTGTTTCAGCGCTTGGTCAATATCTTCGCGGATGTCTTCAATATCTTCCAGACCGACAGAAATGCGTACATAACCTGGTGTTATGCCCAGATGGACACGCACATCTTCTTCCAATCGTTGGTGCGTCGTGGTCCCGGGGTGGGTTACCAACGATTTGGCATCTCCAAGATTGTTGGAAATATCAATCATGCGAAGCGCATTCAGGAAACGAAACGCACCGTCCTGGCCTCCGGGCACTTCAAACCCGAACACAGTGCCGTTTCCGGTCATCTGCTTTTCGACCAGCGCACGCTGGGGATGATTGGCAAGGCCCGGATAGACCACCCTTGGAAGATCGCTTCTTCCATTTAGCCATTCAGCAATGGCCCCGGCGGTGTCGCACATGGCATTGACACGAAGATCAAGGGTTTCCAGTCCTTTTAGCAAAACCCAGGCGTTGAACGGGCTAAGGGATGGTCCGGTGTTGCGCAGGAACATGCGCAGATGATCTTCCATGAATTCCGGATCACCCAGAATGGCCCCACCCAGTACCCGGCCCTGGCCGTCAATATGTTTGGTTGCGGAATAGACAACCACATCGGCACCAAAGGCCATGGGTTTTTGCAAAGCGGGGCTGGCAAAGACATTGTCCACGATTAAGCGGCCCCCGGCCTGATGGGTCAGTCCTGCAACCGCCTCTAGATCAATGATTTCAAGGCCCGGGTTGGATGGCGTTTCTAAAAAGACAGCCTGGGTCGGGCGGCTTAAGGCCTTTTCCCATTGGCCAAGATCGGTGCCATCGACAAAGGTAACCTCTATTCCGTAACGCGGCAAAATATCGGAAATCACATAAAGACAAGATCCAAACAAGGCCCTTGATGCAACCACGTGATCGCCAGCGCGGAGCATACAGACCAGTGCCGCAAATACGGCGGCCATGCCCGATGCCGTGGCGCGGCAGGTTTTCGCACCTTCCAATAAGGCCATCCGTTCTTCGAACATGGAGACGGTGGGATTGGAAAACCGGGAATAGATGTAGTTGTCATTTTCACCCTTAAAGGCACCGGCAGCTTCTTCGGCCGAGCCGTAAATATACCCAGAAGTGGCGAAAATCGCTTCGCTGGTTTCCTGAAATTCGGACCGCTTTGTGCCACCCCGAACCAAATTGGTTCGTGGGCGATACCCATTGGGTCCCTTGTCGTTGCTGTCGTTCGTACCCATATGCTTCATCCTTTGGCGCTCTGGGGTTGGGACAAAAAAATCCCCAACCAGTTGGGTCGGGGGCTTGTGCAAGCGCCTGACCTTTTTAGCTGTGTTTTTTACGTGGACGCAAGCCGGTCGGCACAAATCTCCACGAGTTGGTATGTGTGGGGTAATACATTGATAAGGCGTTCCCGTCAAGAACGCGGGGATCAGGCGTTCCCGTCAAGAACGTGGATCAGGCGCAACGCGATCCCTCGCTTTGCTTTTGTTCTTTAAGTTCCGTGCGCACAGGTGCACTGCCATTTTCCTTAATGAAATCAGCAAGGGTATAGGCGGCAAAGGTGTCGGTGAAGGCCTCTAGTGCTTTGCCTAGAACAAGCCTGATATTCTCCCGGCCAGCCGTTTCAAAGTTGTCTTCGTCTACCTTGAGGTTGCGTTCGACATCACCCAATAGTTCACCCATGTTGATGGTGCGGGCGGGGCGAGCCAACATAATCCCGCCGCCTTTGCCACGATAGCCAACGATGTAGCCATGGCGCGCCAGATTTTGGGAAACTTTCATCAAATGATTGCGAGATATATCGTAATCCTTGGCGATGGTGGCAATGGAGACACGAGTCCCTGAGCGTTCCGCCAGATAAATTAAAACACGAATGCTGTAATCAGCATATTTTGTAAGAATCATATTAGGCACTATCCTTTGTCTGCATTTTTGTCCCCCGACGAAGGACCAATGAGAGGCCCCCCTTATTCATTAAGTTGCAGCAAATATAGTAAGGTCGCTCGGAAATTGAGTAAAACATATCTGTAACAATAGAAAACATACAGGCATTCTGTAAAATATCAATGAAGGGAAATGGCCAAAAAAGGCTAGATTTCTAATTGTTTTTAATGCGTTACGATGTTTTTCGGGAAAATCTGCCCTTGGGCCATCTCTGTGGGGTTTTACTTGATGAAAGTGGTATGAAAACGCTACATAGAAGCCCCTTGAGGGCAGACTGTCCAGATGCTGTGCGTTTGCTCTGGTCTACGCGGGTGTAGTTCAATGGTAGAACATCAGCTTCCCAAGCTGAATACGAGGGTTCGATTCCCTCCACCCGCTCCAAATTTTTTGCCAAATATTCTGAAAGAGGTGTTGTTTGAGTAATCCACCCACAGGCGGTCCCGGTTCTGACCAAACCCCTGAAAAATCTGAGGGGAAAAAGAACATGGGGCTGGCGGCTTTTCGTCGGCGCGATTTTAGATACTTCTTTTTTGGCAAGGCCTTCGCTTCGTTCTCACTGCACATGGTGATGGTGGCCATTACCTATCAGGTTTATGACCTGACCGGTGATCCCATGAACCTTGCCTATATTGGCCTGTCAATCTTTGCGCCAGCCTTTGGCTTTGCCCTGGTTACAGGGTATGTGGCCGATCAGTTCGACCGGCGTTTTGTGTTGGCCATGTGTTATCTGGTGATGATGGCGTCAGCGGTGCTGTTGGCATTGTTCAGCATCTCAGGCAGTACAGAAGTTTGGCCTGTGTTTCTGATTTTGGTGTTGTTTGGCACGGGGCGCGCGTTTTATCAGCCCACTTCTAATGCCTTGGTGCCCAATCTGGTGCCACCGGAAGAATTCCCCAATGCGGTCGCATGGAACACCACCGCCAACAAACTGGCGGCGATCTGTGGCCCTGCCCTTGGCGGGTTTCTATATCTTTTGGGGCCGGAATTTGTGTACGAGGTAAGCGCTGTTGTTCTGGTCATGGCATCCGTGACCGTGTTGATGATCAAAACCCGGATCGCCCGCGAAGGCCGTGGCCCGATTACGATGGAAGTTTTGTTCGCAGGGGTTGCGTACGTCTTCGAAAAGAAAGTTATTCTTGGGGCCATTACCCTTGATTTGTTTGTGGTGTTGCTGGGCGGTGCCACGGCTTTATTGCCGGTATTTGCCAAGGACATTCTTGATGTCGGGGCAGGCGGTGCCGGGTTGCTTCGGGCTGCCATTGCGGTCGGCGGTATTTCCACCGCGCTGGTGTTAACCCAAATCACGCTGACCCGGGCTGCGGGCAGGATCATGTTTATCACCGTGTTCATCTTCGGGCTTGCCACCATCACGTTCGGATTGTCTTCGTGGTTTGCGCTGTCCTTGTTGGCAATGTTCGTGTTGGGGGCATCGGATATGGTCAGCGTCTATATTCGCCAAACCCTGATTCAGCTTGCCACGCCCGATGAAAAACGGGGCCGGGTCAGTGCCGTGAACTCAATCTTTATCAACACCTCCAATGAAATCGGAGAATTTCGCGCGGGCGTGATGGCAGCGTGGCTGGGGGCTGTGCCCGCCGTTGTTATCGGTGGGGTGGGGTCTGTTATTATTGCCGGCCTGTTCTGGCGTCTGTTCCCGGATCTTGCCAAGGTAGAGCGTGTGGACCGCACGATGTAGCTGGCATGCGTGGACCGCATGACGTAGCTGGCGCATAATCGCCAGAATCCAACAAGGACTGAAAAAGACCCTATCGCGATGACACCCTTGTTCCAAAATTCTGAACCCCCCAGACAGGGGCTCACCAGGACCCTATTTGGACCATCCGGTGTTGGTCTTATGGTTGGGGGCATTGTTGTGCTCCGGCTTTTGTACCTCATGGCCTATCCCATGGGCCTGCATCCTGATGAGGCCCAGTATTGGAGTTGGTCGCGCGATCTGGATTGGGGATATTTTTCAAAACCCCCTGTGGTCGCATGGTTGATCGCCGCCACCACGGCGATCTGTGGGGATGGGGTGGCTTGCGTTAAAGCAAGTGTCCCGGTTCTTCACGGGATCACGGCACTGTTGATCTATGGCATGGCACGCAGGCTTTATGATGCGCGCACAGGCTTTATGGCAGCGCTGATTTTCATCACCTTGCCCGGCGTTACGTTTTCTTCTGCCATTGTTTCCACCGATCCGCCCTTGATGATGTTTTGGGCATTGGGGATGTATGCGCTGGTTCGCCTTGGGTCTGATCCCGATGGTGCATATCGCTGGTGGGCGTTGCTTGGGGTGGCTGTGGGGCTTGGGTTTTTGTCCAAATACGCCATGGCCTTCTTTGTGGCGGCGCTGGTGGTCTGGCTTGTTTTAGACCGCGACGGTCGGCGGTATTTTCTGGCAATGCCCACATTCGGGCGGGGTGTTTTGCTGTCAGGCATTTTAGGGTTTGTGATTTATCTGCCTAATTTTATCTGGAACATGGGCACGCAATTTATCACCTATGCCCATACCCGTTCCAATGCGGATCTTGGCGGCGAACTCTTTCGCCCCGATAAACTTCTGGAATTTTTTGGGGCTCAATTTGGCCTGTTTGGCCCCATTTTGTTTGCTGCCCTCCTGTGGTTGATGTTTCGCCATCGACAATGGCGTGCCCATCCCCGGGCCCGCATGCTGGTGGCTTTCATTCTGACCATGGGGTTGCCCATTTTAGGGTTAAGCCTGTTGACCCGGGCCAATGCCAATTGGGCAGCACCGGTCTATGTTGCGGCCAGCATTTTTGTGACCGGTGAACTCCTTGCCCGATATAAGGCATCGTTGGTTCAGGGCTCGCTTATTTTGCACATCGGGCTTGCGGTGATCTTGATGGGGGGCAGTTTGTTGGCATCTGCCCCCGGAATATATGCGGGCTACGCGGTTCCGGCCAAATTGGACCCCTACCGTCATCATCGGGGGTGGGCGTTTATTGGTGATAAAATCAACGAACTTCGATCAAAACATCCGGGGGCGGCGCTGTTGATCCGCGACCGCATGGCCATGGCGGCGCTGTTGTATCACCATGGACGATCTGGGAAAACGCTGCCGAACGATTATTATGCCTGGTATTCCAATGGGCATGTGACCAACCATTTCCGGCTGACCCGGCCCTGGATTGGGCCTGAAAAAAAGGGCCGGAATGCGGTTATTATTTCGCTCTGGCCCGACCCAAAAGATATTTTGTCCAGATTTTCTGGCATCCAAAAGCTTGGGGTTATTGCAGGCCCGACAGGCACCAAGACGGTCCGGCGCATCTGGGTCTTTTACGGACAGGGGTTTATCGGTTATAAACCGCATTTATAATATAATCTGAAAACAGGCATTATTCCGTGAGCAAATATCGCATCACCGTCGATACCGGCGGAACCTTTACTGACGTCGTTTATTTTCGCGAAGATACCCGCGAAATCTCTATCCACAAGCTGCCCTCTACGCCCCATGACCCCTCTTTGGCCATTGTTGCAGGCGTGCGCCATCTGCTGGATCAAGGCGTTGCGGCAGAAGACGTCGAATATTTTTGTCATGGCACCACCGTTGGCACCAATGCCCTTTTGGAAGGCAAGGGGGCAAAGACCGGGTTGTTGGTGACCGAAGGGTTTAGGGGCATCTATGAGGTGGCGGAACAATCCACCCCCCATGGCCCGTCTGTTTTTGATGTTACCTATCAAAAGCCCAGCCTTTTGGCCCCTGAAAGCATGACCGGCGAAGTGATAGAGCGGGTCGATTTTCAGGGCAAGGTTCTGAAAAAGCTGGATGAAGCAGCGCTTCGCAAGACCGTGCAGGAATTTCGCAAAAAGGGCGTCCAATCTGTTGCGGTTTGCCTTTTGTTTTCCTTTCTCTATCCCCGCCATGAAAAACGCATTGCGGAAATCTTCGAAAAAGAAGCCCCGGAAATCAGCATTTCGCTTTCTTCTGAAATTTTGCCGCAAATTCGGGAATTTTTCCGCCTCTCCACAACTGTGATCAATGCCTATCTGCAGCTTATTTTAGAACGTTATGTCCACCACCTGGAAACCCAGCTGGATGATGCCGGGCTACATACCAAAAAACGCTACATCATGCAGTCCAATGGCGGCACGGCAACGTTTGATGCCGCAGCACGCAAAGCGGTGGCGACGGTGTTGTCAGGCCCCGCAGGTGGGGTAACGGCCGGGGTCAATCTGGCCCGGGACGTTCGCGAACCCAATCTGATCACCTTTGACATGGGCGGCACCAGTTGTGATGTGGCCTTGATCAAGGATGGTGAGGCATCGCATTCCAACCGCATCGAAGTGGATGGCCGGGTTATTTCCGTGCCGATGATGGACATCAATACGGTGTCTGCGGGCGGGGGCACCATTGCCCGAGCCGACAGCGTCGGACAGCTTCAGGTCGGGCCGGAATCAGCAGGTGCCCAGCCGGGCCCTGCGTGTTATGGCCATGGCGGTACCCAGCCGACGGTGACTGATGCCAATCTTATTTTGGGCTATCTTGGGGAAAATAATTTTCTGGGCGGGCGCATGGCACTGGATACGGCTAGCGCCAAGGCGGCCATGAAAAAGCAAGTCGCAGATCCATTGGGCATGTCGATTATGGATGCGGCCGAAGGCATTGCCAGAATTATCAACGTCAAGATGGAAGAGGCGATCAAGGCCATTTCCACCATGCGCGGGTTTGATCTTCGTGATTTCACGCTGGTGGCTTTTGGCGGCGCGGGCCCCCTGCATGCCTGCCAAATGGCCAGTAACCTTGGGATGCGGGGTATTTTGGTGCCGCTGTACCCGGGGGTTAATTCGGCCATTGGTCTGCTTCAGGCCGATGTTCGCCATGATTATGCGGTGTCGCGCCTGACCTTGATTTCAAAACTTGGCCCCAGGGACGTGGCGGGAATGCTTAAAGAGCTCGCGGATCGTGCCCGCGGGGAACTGCGTGCCGAAGGATTTAAAGCGGGGCAAATCATCATCGAATACGCCATTGACATGCGCTACGCCGGTCAAGGCTATGAGCTGACCGTGCCCCTGGACAGCGGCAAGGTCACGGCAAAAACGCTTGCAGCCGTGCGCAATACCTTTGATGAAACCCATCGCCAATTGTTTGGCCATTCGGCACCGGAAGAACCGGTAGAGGTGGTGACGTATAGGGTGGTTGGCATCGGTAAATTACCAGAGGTCAAGATGCCCACCTTCCGCCGCCAAGGCCTGAAGTTGAACGATGCGTATCTTGGCAAGCGCACTGCGCGGTTTGATGGGGTTACCCATGATGTTCCGGTATACCAGCGTGAACGCCTTGATGTTGGGCACAAGATCAAGGGGGCAGCCGTGGTTGAACAGCTCGATTCCACCCTTGTGATTGGCCCCGGTCAATCCGCTGAGGTCGACCGTTTTAAAAACTTGATGATTGTTTAGGAAAAGCCCATGGCAAAAATTGCAAAACGGCCCGCCCAGAAAAAAAGGTCAAAAAAGGGCTCGAAACCCGGCATCGATCCCATCACCTTTCAGGTGATCAAGGCATCCTTGGTTGGCATCGTGCGCGAAATGCAGAACTGCCTGTTTCGCACCGGCTTTTCGACCATCATTCGTGAATCCCAGGACGCCAGTTGTGCGTTGATGAACGCCAAAGGTGAAGTGGTGGCCCAGCATGTTGTGCTGCCCCTTCATGTTGGTGCATTCCCCCATTGCACCGCCGCTGTGCTGCGCGATTATGGCGATGATATCGCGCCGGGCGATGCCTACATCATTAATCACACCTATGAAGGCGGCAGTCCCCATGCCCCGGATATGGCCGTGATCACACCGATTTTTGCTGGGTCTCAACTGATCGGGTTTTCCGGCAACATTGCCCATAAGCCAGATTTGGGCGGGGTGGTGCCCGGCAGTTGTTATGCCTTGGCCAAAGAAATTTTTGCCGAAGGCCTGCATTTGCCAGCCATTCGCTATCAGCGTGATGGCAAGACCTTGCATGAAGTGGATAAAATTCTGGCCGCCAATTCACGCACGCCGGAAATGGTACTGGGCGATATTCGCGGCCAGGTGGGCGCGGACCGTCTGGGTGAAGGACGGGTTGGCGAATTGGTTACAAAATATGGTGCCGATCAGGTGATGGCATCGTTTGATGAATTGATGCGGGTTTCCGAAGGCATCATTCGCGCCGCCATGCGGACATGGAAAGATGGCCGCTATGAGGCCGAACGGTTCGTTGATAATGACGGCATTGATCTGGATAAACCCATTCGGGTTCATGTGGTTCTGGAGAAAAAGGGCGATCGTATTTCCTTTGATTTCACGGGCTCTAACGATCAAACCCGGGGGCCTGCGAATATCCGCCCGCCACTGGTTCAGGCGGCCATGGTCTATACCCTGATTTCTCAGGTGGACCCCACCATCACCATTAATTCCGGCCTGTTAAAGGTGGCAGAAGTCAAACTGCGCAAGGGCAGTGTTCTGGACCCCCATTTCCCGGCCCCGGTAAACACCTATATGCCAACGGTCACGGCCGTGACGGAAGCAACGGTTGAGGCCATCAGCAATATTGTTCCCGAATGCGCCCGCGCCGATGGCTGTGGGTCGCGGTCTATCATTATTGGCGGGCGATCAACGCGTTCGGGCAAGGGTTACGTTCAATATGAAATCGTCGGCGGTGGCACCGGCGGGCGAGCTATGATGGATGGGGTTTCGGGTACGTGTTCCCATCAATCCAACGCCCGCATCGCGCCGATTGAAATTGTCGAAAGTGAATTCCCAACCCGGGTGAAACGGTTTGAACTGATCCCAGATTCCGGGGGCCCGGGGGCCTTTCGGGGGGGGCTTGGTATTCTCAGGGAATATGAAAACCTTGCCGAAGCCAGATTTACCATCCGTTCCAACAAGCATTTCATCGCACCCCGTGGGGTGCGCAAGGGATCGGATGGCCGGTGTGGTCGATTGACCATGCACCCTGATACCAAAGGCGCAGAAATCCTGCCTTCGCGCTATTCCGATTATCCCCTGATGGCGGGGAATATTTTCCGTCTGGAAAGTCCGGGCGGTGGGGGCTTCGGGGACCCAAGAAAACGTGACCCCCAATCGGTTTGCCACGATGTGAACGAAGGCTATGTCAGCGCCAAATCGGCCAAACAGGATTACCGGGTGGCTTTGAAAAAATCAAAGGGGGCCTTCATTGTGGATTTGCCCGCGACCAAAGCCCTGCGCAAAGCAAAGCGGTAATTTTTTAAGACTTGTGGCCCGTGATCCGGTGCCAGACCCGGGATAGGGTTTCTCTGCCCAGCCCGTTGCGGGTGACGATCCAGTGATACAGCGCCCATGCAATGGCGATGTTAATCACGCCGGCAAAGATGACATCGGAAAGATAATGCGCCCCCTGGGCAATGCGGGCGAGGCCAACGGCGGCCCCAAAGGCGATTGCCAGACTAAAAACCATGGTTCGCCTGAACCCCGGGATCATCAGGAAGCCAAAGCTTGCAAAGAAAAAGCCCATGGAGGCATGGCCGGAAACAAACGCACAATTGCGCTCACATTGATCGGACACGATAAAGGCGGGGGTAAAGGTTTTGGTGCCGCCAAATTCTGTGGTTTGCGCCGGTCTGGCGCGATCCACATGATTTTTAAGAACTTCGTTGGTAACCAGCCCCGGCCCAATGGCAAGGGACAGGACGATAAAGACAATGGCCTGTCCCCGGGCATGAAGGATGGCCGGTGCGCGGTTGCTCAGGCTGTCTGGTATCAGGCGGATCAGCGCCATGATGATGATCAACCCGACGGTAACGCGTAAAACAAGGGGAACAATGTCATAGAGAAAAACGAACGGTCCCCAGCCTTTTAGGAAGAATTTTTCCCCATCAACGTAAAACAGGTGTGAAAATGCTTCGTCCAGGCCCGGAAAGGCCATAAACAGGGCTGCTAAAGCAATGCTGGCGCCAAGGAAGGTGGCAGGTTTCATCTTTTCACCGTATTAAACTGTCTCATATGGGGCAATCTAGCAAAATTATCTTTAAACAAGAATCCCCTGCTTTTATAAAACCCGTATAAAGCACGGGCATATTGCCATTTGGCACCCATTTTGGAAACCAGACTACCATGACCATCGCCCTTTCTGTCATCGTTCCGGTTCGTAATGAAGCGGAAAATGTTTTGCCCTTGATCGGGGAAATTCATGCAGCCCTTCATGGCCGCCATGAATTTGAAATTATCTATGTCAATGATGGCTCCACCGATGATACGGCGGATATTCTGGCAAAGGCGTGCGCTGAATTTCCAGAGCTTCGGGTGATCCACCATGAAAAAAGCTGTGGTCAATCGGCCGCAATCTGGACCGGTGCCTCTGCGGCACGAGGGGAATGGATTATTACCCTTGATGGGGATGGCCAGAACGATCCTGCCGATATTCCAGCACTGGTCGATGTCGCCCTTGGCTCAGATGATGAAACCCTGCATCTGGTGGCGGGCATTCGGGCCAAACGCCAGGACAATTGGCTGCGCCGGGTTACGTCGCGCATTGCCAATGGCATTCGGCAATGGATGTTGAAAGACGGGGTGACAGATACCGGGTGCGGGTTGAAGGTTATGGCGCGTATTCCCTTTTTGCGGCTGCCCTGTTTCGATCATATGCACCGGTATTATCCGGCTCTTGTGATCCGGGGTGGCGGAAAAATTATCTGTGTCGATGTAAACCATCGCCCACGGCTTCGTGGCGTTTCCAATTACGGGTTATTCGATCGCCTATGGGTGGGAATCACCGATCTGTTCGGGGTTGCCTGGCTGTTGCGCAGAATTAAACGCCCGGATATCAAGCCCGATTCATGAACGCCTTAAAACCCTATCTACGCGGCTTTGTCCTGATCGGGGCGTTCGTTGCTTTTGGCTTTCTGGTCAAGGCAACGGGGCTGTATGGCCTGTTGGACGAAGCGTGGATTGATCAAACGATCCGGGGTCAGGGATTATCAGGAGAGTTCATCTTCATCGGTGCTGGCATTGTGATGGCAGCCATCGGGTTTCCCCGCCAAGCCATCAGTTTTTTAGGCGGCTATGCCTTTGGCTTTGGTCTTGGCACGGCATTGGCATTGGGCGCTGTGGTCGGCGGCTCCGTGGTAGCGCTCTATTGTGCGCGGTTTCTTGGGCGTGATTTTATCCTGAGACGGTTTCCAGATCGCATTGCTCGCATCGATGGGTTTCTCCATGACAACACGTTCTCGACAGCACTTTTGATCCGTCTGTTGCCTGCGGGCAGCAATCTTTTGACCAATCTGGCCGCCGGGGTTTCCGGCACAAAACCCGTGCCGTTTTTTGCTGGCAGTGCCCTTGGCTATATTCCCCAAACAGTGATTTTTGCCCTTTTGGGCAGTGGCATCCATCTTGATCCGGGCTTGCGCATTGGGGCATCTGTCGGCCTGTTTATCATTTCCGGCATGCTTGGCATTTATCTGTATCGGCGCTACCGGACCTTGCGTGACATTACCGATGCGCCGGTCCCCGGCATCACCGTTGCGCCGGTCCCCGGCAGGGGCGAGGGGGAAGGCTAGGATGGCCAAAAACGCAATTCTTCTGCTTTCGGGCGGCCTTGATTCCACGACGCTTACAGCCATGGCACAGGCCCAGGGCTTTAATATTTGTGCGCTTACCATTGATTACGGCCAGCGCCACAACATTGAAATTGAGGCAGCCCGAACGGTGGCGCGCACCTTTGATGTGGCCCGCCATGTGGTGTTGCCCATTGATCTGCGCGCCTTTGGTGGGTCTGCCCTGACCGATAATATCCCCGTGCCCAAGGGCCGCACCAATGATGAAATAGAGGGTGCCATCCCCATCACCTATGTGCCCGCGCGCAACACCATCTTTTTGTCTCTGGCGCTGGGCTGGGCGGAAACGATGGACAGTGGCGATCTTTTTATTGGCGTGAATGCCAGGGATTATTCCGGCTATCCCGATTGCCGGGGCGAATTTATTCAGGCCTATGAAACCATGGCCAATCTGGCAACCCAGGGTGCGGTTGAAGGCAGGTTGCCGGTGAAAATTCACACCCCATTGATTGATATGACCAAGGGTGAAATCATCCGTGCGGGCACCGCCCTTGGGGTTGATTACGGCCAGACCCGCAGTTGCTATGACCCCGACGATGCGGGGCGTGCGTGCGGCGAATGTGATTCCTGTCAGCTACGCCTGAAGGGTTTTTCCGAAGCAGGCCTAGCCGATCCAACCCCGTATCAGGACCGGAATTAACATGGCCTATATGGTCAAGGAAATGTACCTGACCCTGCAAGGGGAAGGGGCACAGGCGGGTCGGGCAGCGCTTTTCTGCCGGTTTTCCGGGTGTAACCTGTGGTCGGGCCGCGAAAAAGATCGCCTGGATGCCCAGTGCCAGTTTTGCGATACAGATTTTGTCGGCACCGATGGTCCCGGTGGCGGCCAATTTGAAGATGCCGCGTCTTTGGTGGCAGCAGCTAAAGTCCTTTGGGCAAAAGACAGCGATGGCGAGGCACCGGGCTATGTTGTTTGCACCGGCGGAGAGCCATTATTGCAATTGGATAAGGCCTTGATTGATGCATTTCATGAGGCGGGGTTCAGCATCGGCATTGAAACCAACGGCACATTGGCGGCCCCTGATGGCATTGATTGGATCTGCGTCAGCCCCAAGGCGGGCACGGACCTTGTTTTGACAACGGGTAATGAATTGAAATTGGTGTATCCGCAAACCGGTGCCATGCCCGAACAATACAATGATCTGGCGTTTGATCATTTTTTCCTGCAGCCCATGGATAGTCCTGAACGCGATCAAAATACCAAAAAGGGGATAGAATATTGCCTTGCCCATCCCCGCTGGCGGCTCAGCCTCCAGATTCACAAAACCCTTGGCCTAGCTTAGAGAGACATGATGGAAATTTTTAAACGGTTTACGTTCGAAGCAGCCCACCGTCTGCCCAATTTGCCTGAAACCCATAAGTGCCATCGATTGCATGGCCATTCTTTTCAGGTTGAACTTCATATTGAAGGCCCCATTGCGCCGCCCGAAGACTGGGTGATGGATTTTGCCGATGTGAAGCAAATTTTCGCCCCCATTCTGGATCAGCTGGATCATCATTATCTGAATGAAATTGTGGGCCTTGAAAATCCCACCAGCGAGGTCATCGCGCGCTGGATTTGGGACAGCCTGAAGCCAGACTTGCCGGGATTGTCATCGGTGGTGTTGAACGAAACCTGCACGGCAGGCTGTGTGTATCGCGGCGCGTGATCGGGGTATGACTTACCGGCCTTGATAGGCCGGAACACCGGCATCGGGGATATGAACGCCATCAGGCGGATTGCCGGTTTGATAGAAAACATCGATGGGAATGCCGCCGCGCGGATACCAGAACCCGGAAACTCGCAGCCATTTTGGCGATGTCACCTCGATCAAGCGCTCGGCAATGGTCACGGTGGTTTTTTCATGAAATGCCCCCGTATTGCGCCAGCTCGCCAGAAACAGCTTCAGGGATTTGCTCTCAATGCAGTGTTGATCGGGCACATAATCAAACACAAAATGGGCAAAATCTGGCTGGCCGGTGATGGGGCAAAGACAGGTAAATTCCGGGCACGAAAACCGCACCAGAACATCCTTTCCCAGATTAGGGTTCTCAAATGTTTCAAGAACGGCCACTTCCGGGCTTTCAGGAAGTGGGCTTGGCCTGCCCAATTGGGTTAGTTCAGGTTTTTTGTCATCATTCATGGCGCGATCTTATGGCTGTGGGCAGGATGGGTCAAATGGCTTCTATATCGCCGATTTTCAGCCCGGTTTCCCAGATTTTTGCGACCTTTGAAAAGGTGTCGGTTTCAATCGATGCGCGCAGATCGGCCATCAGGTCTTGATACAGATGCAGATTATGGCGGGTCAGCAACATGCCCCCCAGCATTTCTTCGGCTCGAAACAGGTGGTGGATATAGGCTCTGGAATAATCGGCACAGGCGGGACACGCACAATTTTCATCAATCGGGCGGGGGTCTTTCGCGTGGCGCGCATTGCGCATATTGATCTCGCCGCGCCGGGTGAATGCCTTTCCCGTGCGCCCGGACCGGGTTGGCATTACACAATCAAACATATCAACCCCAAGGGCGACCGCATTAATCAAATCAGACGGTGTGCCAACCCCCATGAGGTAGCGCGCTTTGTTTTCAGGTAAATGGGGCAGGGTGATGCCGAGCGTTTCAAGCATCATGTCCTGGCCTTCGCCCACGGCCAAGCCGCCAATGGCGTAACCATCAAAGCCGATTTCGGTGAGCGCCGTTGCGGATTGTTCGCGTAAATCTGGATAGACACTGCCCTGAACAATGCCGAACAATCCATAACCGGGCCTGTCTGTGAAAGCATCCTTTGATCGTTTGGCCCATTTCATGGACAGGTCCAGTGACCGGGCGGCGACGTCTTCGGTTGCTGGAAATGCGGTGCATTCATCCAGAACCATGGTGACATCGGCATCCAGTTGGCGCTGAATTTCGATCGATGTTTCGGGCGTTAATTCGCAGGTATTGCCATCAAGATGGGATTGAAAGGTGACGCCGTGGTCGGTGAGTTTGCGAAGTTTCGATAAAGACATCACCTGAAAGCCGCCGGAATCGGTCAGGATCGGCCCCGGCCAGTTCATGAATTTATGCAACCCCCCCAGCTGTTCCACGATATCGGCCCCGGGCCTGAGGGTCAGGTGATAGGTGTTGGCGAGGATCATATCGGCCCCGGTGGCAGCCACATCTTCGGGCATCATGGCCTTGACGGTCGCTTGGGTGCCCACGGGCATGAAGGCAGGCAGTTCTACGGTGCCGTGCGCTGTGTGCAGGCGACCGCGCCGTGCTAATCCGGATTTCCCAAGGGCCTGATATTCAAATTTTGGCGTGCTCAAACTGTATCTCCAAGTCGTGCCCCGGGTGCGGGACTAATCAGGCAGCAATCGCCATAGGAATAGAACCGGTATTTTTGCGCCTTGGCATGGTCATACGCCCCCTTCATTTTATCCAGCCCCGCAAGGGCGGCCACCAGCATGAACAGGGTCGATTTTGGCAGGTGAAAATTGCTGAGTAACAGGTCCACGGCCCGGAATTTATACCCCGGCGACATAAAAATATCAGTATCGCCTTCAAAGGCCTGCACTTTTCCCTGATCATCCGCTGCGGTTTCCAACAGCCGTGCCGCCGTGGTGCCAATGGCCACCACCCGGCCCCCGCGTTCGCGGGCCTGGTTGATCTTGTCTGCCGTGGCTTGATCAATAATGGCGCGTTCGGCGTGCATCTTGTGATCTTTGATGTCGTCCACCTTGACCGGCAAAAAGGTGCCGCCCCCAACATGGAGCGTCACGGTGGCCTTTGCCACGCCGTGGGCTTTAATGGCCTCCAAAAGCGTATCGGTGAAATGGAAGCCTGCCGTGGGGGCAGCGACGGCCCCGGGGTTGGCTGCAAAAATGGTCTGATAATCAACCGTGTCGCGGGCATCAGCACCTGTTTCACGGGGAATATACGGGGGCAGGGGTGCAGCGCCGAAAAGTTCGAGGGCTGAAAACATTTGGCCATCATCCATGGCAAAATCAAGGATCACTTCGCCGCCGGCCCGGCCTTCACCCCGGCTTTCGACCGTGGCTGTGAAGGCATCACCAAAGGTAATGGTGTCGCCGGGTTTCAATTTTTTGGCACCCCTTGCAAAGGCCTGCCAGCGGCCCATACCCAGCGGTTTGTGCAGGGTAATGTCGACCATGGCATCCCCCCGTTTGCCCTTTAGCTGCGCTGGGATCACCTTTGTGTCATTGACAACGATGATGTCGCCCGGGTTCAGCAAATCTGGTAAATCGGCGACATGGCGGTCTTCCAGCGTTTCGCCGATCACCAAAAGCTTTGCCGCTTCGCGGGGCTCCATCGGGCGATCTGCAATCAATGCCTTTGGCAGGTCGAAATCAAAATCACTTAGTTTCATGACTGTGTTTCATGTCGGATTGAAGGGCCATATTCCATTCTTCGATAACGTCGGGATCTTTTTCATCCCCCATGGTTTGGGCAGACAGCGCTGAAAATTCATCCGCTGGAATTAATCTTGAAAGCGCCCAGACGGCCATGGCCCGGACCACAGGCGCATCATCTTTTAGCCGATCACGCACCACAGGGGCAAGGGTGGAATCGCCAGAATTTCCTATGGCAATCAATACGTTGCGGATAAATCGGGCGCGCCCGATCCGTTTGATGGGAGAGGTGGAGAAAACATCCCTGAAGCCTTGATCATCAAGCAGCACAAGATCGGCAAGTTTCGGTGCGGTCAGCTCAATGCGGGGCAAAAAGGTTGGCTCGCTGGTTTGGGATGCGTATTTATTCCAGGGACAAATCGCAAGGCAATCATCACAGCCATAGATGCGGTTGCCCATGGGGATACGAAATTCCGGTGCAATGGTGCCTTTGTGTTCAATGGTCAGATACGAAATGCACCGCTTTGAATCCAGCTTTCCCGGTTCCGGAAAGGCATCGGTGGGGCAAATATCAAGGCACGCCTGACAGTTGCCGCAATGATCAGATTCCGGTGCATCGGGGGTGAGATCAAGGGTGGTAAAAATTTCACCCAGAAACAGCCACGAGCCAAATTCACGGGAAACCATGTTGGTGTGTTTGCCCTGCCATCCAATGCCGGCGCGTTGCGCCAATGGTTTTTCCATGACCGGGGCGGTATCGACGAAGACCTTGATATCGGAATCGTAGGTTTCAGCAATCCATCGTCCCAATTGTTTGAGCCGGGATTTGACCACCAGATGATAATCCCGCCCCCGGGCATAGGATGCGATGGTGCCGCGCCCGGGCCGGGTCAGGTTAATCATTGGGTCTTCGCCCTGGCCGTAATTGAGGCCCAAAGAAATAACGGACCGGGCATCTGGCCAAAGGTTCCCCGGTCGGGCGCGGGCAGTGACGCGCTTTTCCATCCAGTCCATGTCCCAGTCCATGTTCCCGTCTGTGTCACCTTGGCGGCCCTGTTCGATAAAGGCAGCCAGATCGGCACTACCATCGGGGGCATCCTCAACGACCGAAAAGCCGACCGCGTCAAAGCCAAGGGCCGTTGCTCGGTGATAAATCGCCTTTGTAATGGCCCCGGTCACAGGGGGGGCGCTAGATTTTTTGCCAGATTTGGCCATGGGTTTCCTTCCGGGGCTTAGTTTAGCCCCCCTGAAATGCTGATAAAAGGAATGAAAATTGTTGAAATGACCGGAAAGCCGGGAATTCCAGTGGGAGTCTAATGGTTGGAATTCTAACGGTTATGCCGTAGAATGATTAGCATGCTAATGAACTGTCCAAGAATATGGTCAGGCTAACAAAGCGAAAGATGACAAGGGCCATGAGTGACACAAGCGAACTTGTTCCCGAAGCCCAGGCAGCGATTAAATGTGCTGCAAATGGGGGGGATGTCGAATTTGATTCCGAAACCAGTGTCGGGTATTTATTGCGCGACACGTACCGGGCATTTACGAAAATTCTCCAAGCTCGAATTTCCGCCCATGGCGTCACCATTGGTCAGTGGTATTTTCTTCGTGTCTTGTGGGAAGAAGACGGATTAACCCAGCGCGAATTATCCCAACGTGTGGGCATGATGGAGCCGACCACGGTGACCGCGCTGAATGGTATGGAAAAACGGGATTATGTGAAGCGTGTGCGCAACACCGACGACAAGCGCAAGGTCAATATTTACCTGACCAAAAAGGGCCGTGCCCTGCGCAATGTTTTATTGCCCCATGCCATTGATGTTAATATTAGTTCGGTCCAAGGCGTATCCGTTGAGGATGTTGAAACCATTCGTCGCGTGCTTCATACCATGCAACAAAATCTGGGTACGCTGTAGCGCCAACGCATTTAATTCCAAACGTTATTTCCAAGGAGACAATAATGACCACCGCAAATGCGGGTTCTAATTCTGATGCTGTTATCACCGGGTACCGGGTGCAATTGGCTGCCCTGACACGATTGTTGCACAAAGAAGGAATTCTTACCTATTCAGGCCATGCCAGTATTCGTATTCCGGGCCGCGATGCCTTTATGATTCAATCCATCAACGACAGCCGTGCGGGCATTAATCCTGAGGGGTTGTTGATTTGTGATTTTGATTGCAATCTTTTAGAAGGCCCCGCCGGTGACCGTCCGCCCGTTGAGGCACATATTCATGCCCAAATTCTGCGCGCGCGCCCCGATATTGAAACCGTGGTTCATACCCATTCTGAATTGGCGGCAATGTTCACAATGATCGAAGGCGTTGAATTGGCCTTGATGAAAAGCCACGCCCAGCGTTGGAAGTCAGGGGTGCCCATCCATGGTGATCCCAGCCATATCTTGTCGGCACGCCAAGGCCAGGAACTGGCAAAGACCCTTGGCGATAATAACGGTGCGTTGTTGCGTGCCCATGGCGGGGTTTTGGTGGCCGAAAGTCTGCCCGCACTTTTGGTGGATGCCGTTCATTTTGAAGAAAATGCCAAGGCCCATTATCAGGCGGCGACCATCGGCAAGGTGAACCCTCTCACCCGCGAAGAGCTGGATCTGATTGCTGTCACCAACAACAACCGTGAACAGCATTGTTACAAGCTGTGGAGCCATTATGTCGGCATGGCGCTGGACGATGGCACCCTGCCCCAAGACTGGAATGAACATTTATGGTCAAGCGTGAATGCCAATGCCAAGCATAAAAATCAGGGATAATATAGAGCTGCAGTAGGAGTATGCGTTGATGAAAATAACCCCGTTTTCTGCAGGGTTTGGTGTCGAAGTAACCGGTGTTGACCTAGCTGGTTCTTTGGATGATGACACGAAAGCCCGGCTGCGTGCGGCATGGGCTAAACACCTTGTGTTAGTGGTTCGTGATCAGGAGAACCTTTCGCCCGAAGATCATGTCCGATTTTGTGAATTGTTTGGCAATCTGGGCAAGCGATCCCGGCCAGCGGATGATCGTCATGAAGGCACCGATGCCCCATCAGAAGTAATGTTTGTTTCCAATCGCAAGGAAGACGGTAAATTTATCGGCTCTCTGCCCGATGGTGAGATGCAGTTCCATATCGATCAATGTTATGTGGAACGCCCTGCTCGGGCGACGTGTCTCTATGCCATTGTGGTGCCCGATGCGGGCGGGGATACAATCTTTGGCGACCTGTGTCGTGCCTATGATGCCCTGCCCGATGACCTGCGTGGGGTGGTGGATGACTATGATGCGTTGAATGTCTTTAGCTATGATTCAACGTCACGGGAGCAAGTGGGGAAAATTTCGAATGCCCGCCAATTTGTCCAGCCCATGGTCGTGTCCCATCCGGTGACAGGCAGAAAAGCCCTTTATGTAAACCGGCTGATGACGTCGGAAATTGTGGGCATGCCGGGGGATGCGGGTCGGGCCATTATCGACCGGTTGGTTGCCCATGAAGAACAGCCAGAATTTCTCTATACCCATAAATGGCGCAAGGGGGACCTGTTGATATGGGATAACCTGTGCACCGTTCATGCCCGGACCGATTTTGATCCGACAAAAGAACGCCATCTCAGGCGCTTTACCGTTGAAGGCGGGCCTTTGGTCGGCGAATAAGTAAATATGCCCATAAACGTTGATACCCATGGAGACTGAAACCAATGAATGAAATTTCACCAACTCGCCCCAGCCTGGACATGACCGATCGGGTGATTATCATCACCGGGGGTGCGACCGGCATTGGCAAGGTCTATTCCCAAAGGCTCGCAGAAGCGGGCGCAAAGGTCGTGATCGCCGATATCGTTGATGAAGCCAATCATGCTCTTGCCGATGAGATTAATGCCGCTGGCGGACAGGCTTTGGCACAAACCACGGATGTTGCCGATGAGGCCAAGACAAAAGCCATGGCCCAGGCGACCATGGATAAATGGGGACGCATTGACGGGTTGATCAACAACGCATCCCTGATGTCTGTTTTGGGCCGCAAGCCCTGGCATGAAATTGCCGCCGATGAATGGGATCGTGTGATGCAGGTCAACACCAAGGGTGTGTTTTTGTGCTGTCTTGCGGTTTACCCGCATATGAAGAAACAGGGCGGGGGAAAGATCGTCAATATTTCCTCATCCCGCGTCTTTGATGGCGGCATGTGGCGGTTGCATTACAGCGCATCAAAGGGCGCGGTGGTGGTTCTGACCCGTGCCCTTGCCCGTGAAGTGGGTGAAGATAATATCTGTGTTAATTCGGTCAGCCCGGGTTTCACCCTTTCTGAAACCCAGGTTGCCAACAGTTCAAATGAACACATGTCAAAACGCGCCGACAGCACCAAATGTTTTAACCGCGACCAATTGCCAGACGATCTGGTGGGTGCGGTGATGTTCTTGTTATCGGATGCGTCAAATTACATTACCGGCCAAACCATCAATGTCGATGGCGGGCGCTCGATGCATTAAACGCTGGGGATAAGGGCCATGGTTCGCCCTTATCCCTTGTTTTACTTCTTTGCCCCGGTTTGATCGGGCTACGAACAAGGTTTTTTAAGAATGTCAGTACAGATTTCCAATTTTCCAGAAACCAATCCCGGCCCGGGCATCAAGGAAACCTATAAGGGCCTTGAAATCATTCGCTACAGCCCTTGTGGTGCCGAAATTTGTAATGTTGATCTTTCCAAGGATATGGATGAGGAAACGTTTCAGGCAATTTTGGATGTTTGGCACCAGAACCTGGTGATTTATTTCCGGGGCCAAAAGCTGGAGGCTGCCGATCAACTGCGGTTTGGCCGCCGCATTGGGGTGCTTTCCGAAATTCATACAGAAAACTTTGTCGGCGAAGACCCCGCCATCATGTACATCTCCAACGTCAAGGAAGATGGGGAATATGTCCACGCCCTGCCGGTTGGCGAGATGATGTTCCATATTGACCAGTGCTATACAGAACGCCCGGCCCAGGCGACGATCCTGTTTTCGATTGCAGTGCCCGAAACTCGGGGCAATACCATGTTTGTGGATCTGTATCGGGCCTATGAGACCCTGGATGATGGGGTAAAGGCAAAGATTGATGGGTTAAAGGCGCTGAATGTTTATGACTACGATGCCGCCGCCACCCATGCAGCGAAGGAATTGTCCGTTGATGCGCCGCAACATACCCAGCCTGTGGTTCGCACCCATCCGGTCACGGGGCGCAAATGCTTGTTCATCAACCGCCTGATGACCTGGTCCATTGAGGGCATGGGGGATGATGACAGCAAGGCATTGTTAGACCAGTTGTTTGACCATATCGAAAACCCCGACTTTGTTTTTGAGCATCGTTGGCAGGTGGGGGATATGTTGATGTGGGATAACCGCTGTACCGCCCATGCCCGGCGTGATTTTGACCCGGAAGAAAGCCGCATCATGCGCCGTCTGACAGTGTTAGGCGACAAGCCCACCTAATAAACAGAGATTGCGTTAGATTTTTGCGTATTTGCCGCGGAAATAGACCAGTGGAGCACTATCTTCGACGCTGCTGCTGACGGCTTCACCAATGACAATGACGTGATCCCCTGATTCGTGGGTATCCACTAAACGAAATTCTGCATGGCCCAGTGCGCCGTCAATCAGCGGCACACCCAGAACACCGTCATGGGTGTCAATGTTGGCAAATTTGTCATCACCCTTGGAGGCAAAGGTGTTGGAAATGCTTTCTTGGTTCTCTGCAAGAATGTTGAGCGCAAAGACCTTGCTTTCCAGAACTGGGCCAAGGGTTGCGGCCGTTTTAGCGATACAGGCCAGAAACTGCGGCGGTTCCACACACAGGCTGGAAACGGCATTCATGGTCAGCCCAAAGGCCGTTCCTGCTGTGTCACGGGTGGTCAGGACGACGATGCCAGAGGCGAAACTACCAGCGAAGGCGCGCAACGCACTGCCTTCAATTGGCTGGTGGGATTTTTCTTCGCTCACGTGTCCTCCTTCAGGAAGGCAATCACTTCCCGGTTAAATTCATCGGCGCATTCGATATTGCCCATATGGCCAGCATTTTCAAATGTATAAAGTTTCCCACCTGGAATTTCCGCAACCAGTTCATCGGCATAACCGGGTAGGCGCAACGGATCTTTCGACCCGGCAATGATCAGGGCCGGGATTTTGATATTCCCGTGATCCAGCTGTTCGCGTTCCGATTTTCCGGCCGCTTCGCGGAAGGGAGCACGGAACCGGGCAGCAGCGGTGGCTTCCCATGCGCCGGGCAGTTGGGCCAATTCCTGGCGCCTGGCGATGTAGGCATCATCGCCTGCCCATTTTGGGTCTACAAACATGACCTCGACGATACGGCGCATGTGTTCGAAATCCCCTTCATAGGAATTAAGAACCGCGCGCGCATCATTGGCTGGTGACAGGCCACCCCCTGAACAGGAAATCACCTTGCGCATGGGCCAGTCGGGCTTGTCCCGGCATGCGACCGTCAGCGACAATCCACCGGACATGGATGAACCGATGACATAGACATCGTGGACGTCCATGACTTCTAAAAAGCGGCGGATGTGTTCAATGCGTCTGTCAAACTGGCCACAAAAATCGAACACTTTGTCGGTTCGGCCAAAGCCCAGATGATCGGGGGCCAGAACGTGGAAGTGTTCCCCCAATGGACCGATGTTGAATTCCCAGCTTAACTCAGCTGCACCGCCAAATTCAGCCGAGTGCAAAAGCAAAACCGTCGGCCGGCCATCTGATTGGCCGGCCTCTAGGTAATGGGTCTTGACCCCGTCAACTGTGACGAATTTAGAGTTGCTCATCGATGCACACAAAAAGCCATCCCGCCACTATTCGGCGGCGGCCCCTTTGATTTTGAAAGCAAATTCCTCGCGCAGGCGGGGATACACTTCCTTGGCAAACAGGCTCATGCTTTTGACTGTTTCATTGTGATCCAGATGCCCGGCTTGTTGCATCATCAGGAATTGGCCAAAACCACCAACGTTGTGATAGAAGGTTTTGATCTGTTCAAAGACCGAATCGGGGGTGCCATAGATCATGACGCCCTGTTCCTTGAGATAATCCATGCCACCGGCACGCACGGCGTCGGTACGCCCTGAATACTTGCCTTTCAGCGCTTGTACGTTGAAGGCAACGGGCACATAACCCGGTGGGTTACGGAACTGCGGTGCGGTCTTTGCCTGAAGATACCAGGCAATTTTCTTCGCAAATCCTTCTGCTTCTTCTTCGGTCTCACCCGTGGCGACCAAAGGCATATAGGCAATGTGGCGCCGTGTTTCCTCTGGGTCGTCATAAATGGAACTTTCGCGATACGCATCGAACATTTCCTTCACCTTTTCATGGGGCTGAAGGAACATGGCGAAAGTAAAGCCACGACGTGCAACTTCACGGATGTTTTCTTTGTCCGATGAACCGGTGATCCAGACGGGTGGGTGCGGGTCCTGATACGGGCGGGGCCATACGTTGACCTGGCGTTTGTGCCAGTATTTGCCTTCGAAATTGAAGGGCCCATCATGGGTGGTCCAGGCTTTGACGCAAAGATCAATGCCTTCCCACAAACGCTCTAGGGTTTGGGTCGGGTTTGTGTTGGCGGCGAAGACTTCGTATGGAACGCCACGCACAAAACCGGCATCAAGACGGCCTTTGGAGATCACATCGATCATGGCCATTTCTTCGGCAACCCGGATCGGATCGGCCCGGTTGGCCATGGGGTTCCCCAGGATACAGATGCGCGCCTTTGTGGTCTGGCGCGCAAGAATCGCACCGGATAGCGGGGCGGCGACATCCAGACAGGTCGCTGTCTGGTGATGCTCGTTCAACATGATGTTGAGCCCCAGGTCATCGGCGAGCAAGTGTTCATCCAGATAGCGGTTATAAAGTTCCGCTCCAAGCTTTGGGTCAAAATGCTTGCTGGGCAAGCTGACGCGCACGGAGGGAACCGTATCCGGGTCCGGGTGATTGGGGTAAGGCATTTCGGTGAAGTGCCATGCATACATAATAAATTCTCCCTAATCTGGTCAGGCGGTCGCTTATGCTTTTGCGATAAAGCTGCTGACCAGTTTCACAAAGGCTGCGGGTTGTTCAATCTGGGGGTAATGCCCAGCTTGTTTAATGGCTTCGAATTTTGCACCAGGAATTTCGGCGGCATACGCCTTGCCGTAATCTGTGGTGACAATCCCGTCATCAACGCCCCAAACAATCAGGGTTGGCACATTAATGCGATGTAGCCGGCCTTTAAGCTTCGGGTTGTGCATGTAAGGCTGCCAGCCAAACAAGGCCAAGGATTCCCGATTGCGTGCAATAATTTCCAGCTTTTCATCGGCCATGACGGTGTAATCGATATCACCTTTTTTGGTGTCAGAATATTTGCGGTCCTGGACGTCTTCGGCGGTCATGAACCAGATGTCCTGAATGTCGCGGGTCCAACGGTCACTGACCTTGATCCCGTAGGGGTCAACCAAGATCAATTGCTTGATGCGGGCGCTATTTTTGGTGGCCATTTCCGCAGCAATCCAACCGCCAAAGGAACAACCCATCAGGGTCACGTCTTCAAGGCCAAGGGCATCAAGCGCGTCCAGCATCACATATGAGATATCATCGGGATTGCCGACACTATCGGGACGGTTTGATTTGCCAAAGCCCGGAGGCGACAGAATGATAATTTCATTGGTTGTGGCAAGCTCATCCAGAAAGGGTGCTTCCAGTTCAAGCGCTTCTTCTCCGTAGAGCAGTACAAGCGGTGTCCCGGAACCCCGGCGTTCCACTTCTATTTCGAAATCCTGAATTTTCAGGATTTCGACGCTTCCATCTTGTTGTTTTGCCATAATGGCTTGTTCTCCCGATCGTGACGCGTGTTCTCGTTAGTATTCTAAGTAATTCTACAGTCTGGGCCAACAGAGTACAAGACCCAGAAGGGGCCATTTTTCTATATTTACCGCTGATTTAGGTTGGAAGGGGTTCCTGGGCAACCAGATTAAGGCCGTATCCATCAAGACCCACAATGGTGCGGCGGGTATTGGTTAGAAGCACCATATTGTGGACCCCCAGTTCCAGAAGAATTTGGGCCCCAATCCCATATTGGCGTAGTTCGGATATGGGCTTGGACATTGGTTTTCCCTCGCGCTCCTGAACAAAGCGCGACAGCGCAGTGGGGCTGGGTTCGCGGATAATGACCACGACGCCGCGGCCTTTATCGGCAATCATCTGCATGGCGGCGTGGAGTTCGGTTGCCCGGTCGCGTTTTTCACCGGCGGCAAACTGGGTTTCCGTGGTGTCGCCCAGAACATCGGCAATCATGTTCAGCGCATGCATCCGCACCAGAACCGGCTCTTCGCCACTTACATCGCCATAGCTGATGGCAATGTGTTCGCCATATTCGATCTGGTTGGCGAAGACGTGCAATTGAAACTCGCCCCCGAAACGGCTGTTGATGGTTGTTTCAGCGACTTTTTCGATAATTTTTTCGGTGCGCCGACGATATGAAATCAGATCGGCAATCGATGCGACCTTGAGATCATGCGTTTCAGCAAATTTAAGCAAATCAGGCAATCTGGCCATGGTGCCATCGTCATTCATGATCTCACAGATCACGCCTGAGGGATTCAAATCGGCCATTTTGGCAACATCTACGGCAGCTTCGGTGTGCCCGGCGCGGATCAAAACGCCACCGGTTTGGGCGATTAAGGGAAACACGTGGCCCGGGGTAACGATGTCTTCTTGGCCGCGATTGGAATTAATGGCGACGGAAACCGTGTGCGCCCGATCCGCGGCAGAAATGCCGGTGGTAACCCCTTCGCGGGCCTCAATGGAAACGGTAAACGCCGTTTGATGGCGCGCATTGTTGCGCGAAGCCATCATTTCAAGGCCCAATTCATTGGCGCGTTCCGGTGTGACCGAAAGACAGATCAGGCCGCGGCCGTATTTGGCCATAAAATTAATGATATCGGCATCGGCCTTTTCCGCAGGGATCACTAAATCCCCTTCATTTTCGCGGTTTTCATCGTCGACAAGGATGAACATTCGTCCATTGCGGGCGTCTTCGATGATATCTTCAATGGGGGAAAGGCTTTTTTGGGACACGTTTTAATTCCTGTTTTTTGCCCATGAATGCAGTCAGAATAAAATCTGTAATCTCTGCAATTTTCGCGATTTTTGCGATTTTCGCGGGCGGGTGGGCAAGGTATCCCGCCCGGGCCTCAGGATCAAGGGCTATAGGCCACTCTTATTCACAGCCCCGATCACCCCTTGGCGGGGTGGGCTGGGGGGGATAAACTAAGCCCACCATTGGCGCACATTGCGTGCTTTCCACAACACGATAGGATCAACGGCGTGACTCTTGCCATTATCCCCCTTAAAGACACCCTTGGGGCCCGTGTTGAGGGCATTGATCTGCATAAACCTGTGGCAGATGCGGCATTCGACCTGATCCAACAGGCATTTCTCGATCATCAGCTTTTGCATTTTCCTGGCCAAACGATCACATCGACAGACCAAATCAGTTTTTGTGACCGGTTTGGCAGTGCCGATTCCGGGTTCAAGGCACCGGGCCGTGATAGGCCCGATGATTATCGCCGGGGTGTCATGCTGGTTTCCAATTTGCGCAAAGATGGCAAACCCATTGGCAGTCTGCCCGATGGTGAAATGCAGTTCCATTCCGATGGGTCCCATCGGCAAAGCCCCTATCTTGCGACCACCCTGTACGCGATCAAAATCCCGGGCACCGGCGGGGATACGGTTTTCGCCGATCTTTATGCCGCCTATGATGCGCTTTCCGATGAAACCAAAGCGATGATCGATGATAAGCAGGTTTTGAATGTTTATTATCAGGATGCGACGCACCGCGAAGAATTTGAAGAAGGCGATGCCCTGATCCGCCGGGCCACCCATCCATTGGCCAAGGTGCATCCTGAAACCGGGCGCAAAGCGCTGTTTGTCAATCGCCTGATGTCGCGCCATATCGTCGATATGCCTGAAACTGAAGGTGATGCCTTGCTGGCTGAATTGGTGGACCATACGGAACGCCCCGAATTCATCTATGCCCACCAATGGGCCGTGGATGATTTTCTGATGTGGGACAACCGGTGTGTGAACCACGCGCGGACAGATTTCCCGGAAACCGAAGAGCGCCTGTTGCGCCGCTATACAGTTTCGGATGTTGAAGCGCCCGCTACAGCTTGATCCGGGGCTTAATTCAGTTTTAAAATTCAGACAAAAAAAGGGCGCCCATATGGGCGCCCTTTAATGGTCTTCGATGCGGGCTTACTTACTGGAAAGCACGCCTTTGTATTGTTCAAAGAACTTTGCTGATGCTTTCAGCAATTTACCGGTGGCCTTTGCAGGCAAGGGATCAATAGGACGCCTTGTCTTTTTGTGCCAACCCTGGATCTTTGGATCGTTCAAAGCAGAGAACAGTGCCTTTGAAAGAATCTTCGCAATCTTCTTCGGCGTACCTGGTGTGGTGCCGACAACGCGTTCAATGGTCAGCAACTCAAGGGCTGGAAAGCCAACTTCAGCGGCTGTGGGAACGCCCTTGAAGGGGCTTTTCTTTTCAAAGGAAAGAACCGCTTTAAGATCGCCACCCTTGGCCCATTTTGCGTAGGACCGGGTGTTGAACAGCGAAAGATGGGTATCGCCGCGAATGATTGAAAGCGAGATCTTGGAAGACCCTTTGTAACCAGTGAGGAATTTGACATCCATCTTCATGGCATCGGCCATGATTTTACCGGCAACATAAGAACCTGAACTGGGGCTTGTGACCGCATATTTCAGCTTCTTGGCTTTCATCAGGCTTTTGATCGACTGGTACTTGCCCTTGGCGCCGACGGTCAGCACATATTTGGACTGAGCAATCCGGCCAAGCCAGACGAACTTGTCGATGTCAAAGGTGGTCTTCTTGCCAAGAATTTTGTCAAGCAACATGCCGGGCATGTTGAAGATGGCAATGTTGCGGCCATTGGGTTTGGCACGATAAAGAACGTTCAGTGCCTTTTTACCACCAGCGCCAGCAACGTTTTTAGGAATGACGTTGACCTTGTTTGGCAGGTATTTCTGCATCACCGGTGCAATTTTGCGCACATACGTGTCAAAACCGCCGCCGGGGCCGTAAGGAATGATGAAGGTAATGTCTTTTTCTGGGAAAGCGGCACTCGCCCCCCCGGAGAAAGCCATGGCAACAGCACCAAAGGCTGCTGCTGCAAGTCCGGATTTTTTGATCATAATTAGTCTCCCAAATTTTTTAAAAACAAGGCGTTAGCCGCCAGTACACGATCCGCTTGTGCGCATCTTGGCGAAACCATATCCCAAGGCGTCCAAGAATCGAAGGATTTAATCTGAAATTTTATTCTGAAGGGTTTAGGGCAGAAACTTATCAATGGCCCATAACGGGATTTTGCCGAGGTAAAGTTCGTATCGCAAAATGACCTCAAACAACAGATAGACAAAGACCAGACTGAAAAAGCCCCCATAAAAGCACGCCTTGATGCTTTTTTTGCCACCCAGCCGCATCCACAGAAACACGAAAATCGGCGTCGTGACCAAAAAGCCGATCAGGTAAATGCACAGCACGACGGCGGCCATGGCTGAAAAAACGATCAGTTCACGGGTGACTTTGCGGACATGAATTTCATCAGGATCAAGGGCGGCCCCCAAAATGCGGGTAATGGCATGGCCCAAACGGGTGTCGGTCAGGCTCAGGATGTCAAAGGCCGACAGCACCACACCGGCATAGCCAATCATCAAGGGGAACAGGCGTAACTTGCCCGAGTATTCATAGGTTTCATGCAGGAAAACAATCATCAATGCCATGATTGAAAAGGCAAAATAAAGCGCCGTGTGATTTTCGTCCTTAACCAGGGGCCGTGTTGCATAAATCGCTGCGGCCCATCCAATGAACGCTGGAATGGCCAGCAGGCTCTGGTGAACCTCTTGGGCATGGAGGCCCAGAAAAATCGCCCCTGCAAGGATGAGGGTGATACCACCAACAAGGGTGTTGCGGGGAAGGGCTTGAATGCTCATGTGGCACTCCCTTCTTCTTTTCGTGCACTGCGATCGGCCATCCAGTTTCTAAACGACGGGATCATAAGGCTGATGATGATCAGCGCGATCAGGATCAGGGACACGTTGCGGGTAAAGAAGATCGCATAGGAGTCATCGGAAATCCCCATGGTCTGGAAAAAGCTGCGCTCGGTAATGTTGCCCAGCACCAGAGCGATGGTGAAGGTGATCCTTGGGTATTGGAACCGGATCATCAGGTAGCCGATGATCGCAAAGACCATGGCGACGACCACATCCCCGATCTCACCTTGCAGCGCATAAGCCCCGACCAAGGCAACCATGGTCACCACCGGGGCCAGAATATGGGCATCAACCTTGGTCAGGTATGACATTGGCCGGGCCAGCGCCAGAACGATCAGGGTGGCAATGACGCAGGCAATGGTCAGCGTCAATACAAGGGTGAACACAACGTCTTCATGTTCAAACAATAATCTTGGCCCGGGTTCCAGCCCATGAAGGACCATTGCTCCCAGGAACACGGCCGTCTCCGCACTGCCGGGGATGCCAAAAGCAAGGGTCGGGATCAGAGACCCGCCGTCTTTTGCATTGTTTGCCGATTCCGGTGCGATCACCCCTTTGATGTTGCCCTTGCCATAGGGCACATCGGGGTTGGTATCGCGCTGGACCTGTGTGGAATAGCTTAAGAACCCTGCCACGGTGCCGCCAACACCGGGAACGGCACCAATGAAGGTGCCAATGGCCGATCCCGTCAGCATGGTGCTCCAGTTCTTAAACACCGCTTTGATGCCGACCGACATGCGTTGCAGTTTGATATCAATCTTTTCATCAGCGATGGCCCCGCCTTTAACGGCAAGATCAATCATCTGGGAAATGGCGAACAGCCCGATAAGGGCGGGCACCAGCTTGATGCCATCCCACAGGGCTTCAACTCCATAGGCATAGCGCACAGCGCCAGACACCAGATCAAACCCGACAAAGGCACAAATAAACCCGAAAATGGCTGCGATCAGCGCCTGCAACAACCGCGTCCCGGTGGAAACAGCAATGGCGCAAAGGCCGAACACGGCCAGCAGGAAAAATTCCGGCGGTGAAAACAGCAACACGATTTCCTTGGCGATGGGGATCACCAAAATCAATGTAAAGACACCAATCAGTCCACCGAGTGCCGATGATGTCGCGGCAGCTCCGATGGCTTCACCGGCGCGGCCCTGCTGGGCCAGCGGAAAGCCATCAAAGGTGGTGGCAGCATTGGGGGCGATGCCCGGCGTGTTCAGCAAGATGGCCGAAACCGACCCGCCCGTGGAGGTTGCGGCCATGGAGCCCCCCATCAACATGATGGCGTCTGCTTTATCCATACCAAAGGTCAGGGGAATCAAAAGCGCCAGCGCCGTGGTGCCGCCAAGCCCGGGGATGGCCCCGAACAGAAGCCCAATGGACGTTCCGGCGATTAGGAAAATAAGTGAATTAAAATTAAGAAAATGCAGGGATGCGGTGCCAAGAGACCCCACCAGCCCACTTAATACATCAATCATTTTTGTCCCGTCCTTTTAATCAGACGCCCCATTCCATACGCTTGTTACTGGTTACAGGCATCCAATTCGCATGGACCCATGCATGTAGGGGGAACTCTATCTAAATTGTCGGCAGGCTCAAGTTCTTTCATGCCTAATGATCAGGTTTTTGCATCTAACTGCGGGTCATACGCAAATTGACGCCCCATAGGCGTTCGGTGTACCAAGAATGCCAATAATAATAATGTTTGATCAGGGAGACGAAAGGCCACACCCGCCCGTCTTCAAAAATAACAGTGTTTCGACAGACCCCGGATCGTTTCGGCGAAGACGGGCTTGTTCTGCCATAAGAAAAAAGAGGAAATATCATGAGAAAACCTGCAAAGCGCAAACCCGTCAAAAAAGCAGCTAAAAAATCGGCTGTAAAATCGGCAGATGCAATTGATCGGCCAATCAAGCTCAAAAAGCTTAATCGGCCACAATATGCATCCGATGCCATGGCTGAAACCATGCGCTCCATCGGTTTTAAATACGCATTCGTCAATCCCGGCTCCAGTTATCGGGGCTTGCACGATTCCATGGTTAATTATCTTGGCAACCGTGATCCCCAGGCGATTTTGTGTGCCCATGAAGATGTCTGTGTTCATGCGGCCCAGGCCTATGCAAAGGCATCGGGTGAACCCGCCCTTGCCATGCTTCATGACCTGGTTGGCCTGATGCATGGTTCCATGGCCATCTATAATGCCTTTGCTGATCAGCAGCCGGTGGTGGTGATGGGGGGCTCTGGCCCTGCGGACCCAAAACTGCGTCGCGGCATCGATTATGAACATTCCGCCAACGTTCAGGGCCAAATCGTCCGCGACTGGGTGAAATGGGATGATGAAGCATCCACGGCCCAAGGCGTGTGCGATTCGATTGCCCGGGCTTATAAAATTTCCAACACCGGCCCCATGGGCCCGACTTATGTTTCTGTGGATGCGGGCATTCAGGAAACCAAATTGACCGAAGCCATCGATATTCCTGATATGCGCGCAGCCTGCAATCAGCCCGCCCCCCCACCTGCGGCCAATCTTGATGCGGTGAATGAAACCGCCGATATGTTGATCAAGGCGAAGACCCCGGTGATCACCGGTGGACGGTTGATGTATAAAAAGGAAAGCACAAAGCCTTTGATCCAGTTGGTTGAACTGTTGGGGGCGGCTTATGTTGAAGATCGCAACTGTGTCTGTTTCCCAACCGCACATCCCCAGAATCTGACCGGGGTTTCAGGGGTTATCGCTAAGGCCGATGTGTTGCTGGCCATTGATTCCCCTGACGTTAACGTCATCATCGATTCATACTCATCCAGAGTGCGCGGCGTTGTCGGGGCCAGTGGCAAGGGCACCAAGGTCATTGACCTTTCCCAAAATGATTACGCTATCCGGTCATGGACGCGTCTGGGCGGCAAGGTTGCCCCCACCGCGATCCAGCTTTTGGCCGATCCCGTGGTTGGGCTGAACCAGATTCTGGCTGCCGTGAAAAAACGCCTGCCAAAATCGCGTCGTGCTGCCATGGCGGCAAGGGCCAACAAACATGCAAGGGTCCATAACGCCTTCATTCGCAGCCAACAAGCGATGCTGAAAAAGCGCTGGAACGACACACCGCTGTCGCCTCACCGGTTTGTCTATGAAGTCTTTGAAGCGGTTCGCCGCAAGCCCTGGATGTTGACCGTACGTGGGCATCGGGGATGGCCCCAGGGCATCTGGCAGTTCAAGGGTGCCGGTGAAAACATCG
The DNA here is from genome assembly GCA_018666775.1 of Rhodospirillales bacterium. Taxonomy (NCBI): domain Bacteria; kingdom Pseudomonadati; phylum Pseudomonadota; class Alphaproteobacteria; order Rhodospirillales; species Rhodospirillales bacterium. Next base: position 141,395 of record JABIXC010000010.1, read on the forward strand.
GCGTTTCTGGCGGCGGCGGGGTTGGTTATGGCCCCGGTGCCATGTTGGGCGCATCGTTGGCGGCACGCGATCAGGGCCGGTTCCCCGTGGCCATTCTTGGCGATGGTGACTTCCTGATGCAGTCTCAGGCCCTGTGGTCTGCGGTGCACATGAAAATTCCATTGCTGTGCGTCATCAACAACAACACGTCCTGGTACAATGATGAACAGCATCAGATTGAGGTTGCCAAAATGCGTGGCCGTGCGCCTGAAAATGCATGGATCGGCACCACCACCCGTGATCCAGAAGCCGATCTTGCGACCATTGCGCGGGGTTACGGTGCCTGGACCGAGGGCCCGGTTGAGGGCGATGCCATCACCGGTGCGCTGAAACGGGCCGTGAAAGAAGTTGAAGGCGGTGCCGTTGCTGTTCTTGACGTTCGCACGACACCTAGATAATCGGGGCCTAGATAATTGGCCCAATAAGTCGATTATGAGAATTAAACGCCCGGGGGAGACCTCGGGCGTTTTTTTCATTTATACTGGATGACAACAGAGACCTAGGAGTCTGCATGTTGCGCATTGCCACGTTTAATCTTGAAAATCTGGATATGGGGTCATCTGCCTGCGTGCCTTTGGACGCGCGGCTCAAACTGCTCGGCCCCCAGATCAGGCGCATCAATGCAGACATTTTGTGTCTTCAGGAAATCAATGCCCAAAGGCCCGAAGGTAAATCAGACAAGGCCGAACACCGAAGACTTGATGCCCTTGATGCCTTGTTAAAGGCTGCGGGGCTTTCGGATTTTCATGTCTGTGCCACCCGCAACCGGGCCGCTTCCGGGTTTGCCGATATCCATAATCTGGCCATTGTGTCGCGCGACCCCATGATCGAGAACCATCAGCTCTGGCATGATTTGGTGGCAGAACCAACCCATCGCTTTATCGAAGGCCAGGACAGGGGAAAAGACATCACCCTCAACTGGGATCGGCCCGCGCAATATGGACGCATCGCCCTTGATGGCGGCCGGGTTTTGCATTGTTTTAACCTGCATCTGCGTGCCCCATTGGCGTGTCCAGTGCCCGGGGAAAAACAAGATGCCTTTGTCTGGAACAGCGTTTCTGCCTGGGCAGAGGGGTATTATCTGTCCGAGATCAAACGCGCAGGACAGGCATTGGAAGTGCGTCGCAAGGTGGACCAGATTTTTGAGGGTGAACCGGACGCGTTGATTTGCATTGCGGGCGATTTCAATGCCGAAGAACATCACACCCCGGTGGAAATCCTGCGCGGTGATGTGGATAACACCGGCAATGGCGCCCTTGCATCCCGGGTCATGGTGCCCGTGGAACATTCCCTTCCCGAAACCAGGCGTTTCACGGTGATCCATCAGGGCCACCGCCAAATGCTGGATCACATTATGGTGTCGCGGGCAATGTTGGGTTTTTACAAGGGGTCTGAAATTCACAACGAAGATCTGGCCGATGAACTGGTGGGTTATGGCGCGGTTGAGGCATCGCCGGTTTCCTATCACGCGCCCGTGGTTGCCGAATTTGATCTTTAGGCTTACGGCCTTCGCGCGGCCGGGCGGCGATCATCAATTCCCTTCGCGCCGCCATGCAGCAATCATCAAACCAAGGGCCAGCAGCAATGCCAGCAACGCCGGTGCCAGCGGGATTTCATTGACCCCGCGCACGATGTAATCGCCATTGGCTCTCAGTCCCAGCCAGCCGCGCCCATGGAGCGCGCGCCCGGGCTTTGGTCGGCGGATATCGGGCATGCCGTCTGCGGCCCAAAGAATGCCGCTTTTGGTGGCTTTTGCCAGAGGGGCCAGATGTTTGGGCGATGTTGTGACATCGGAAAATTCAAGGGGATTGAGCGTGCCCGCTGCGGCAAAGACCACGCGTTTCCCCCCCTTGTCGGTGATCCGGTAAAGGCCCGGTTCGTTGATGGTCATCATGGTTGTTGCACGGCCATCACCCCGTTCTTTAAGGGCTTTGGTTTCGCGTTTGCCCGAAGGCTTGATGATGGTGACGGGGCTTGGGTTCTTTTTCAGGCTGCGCCGGGTAATGCTTAACTGGGTGCCAAGGATCGATGCGCGCAGATCGTTTTCTTCAAGGTCCGGTTCCTTCATCAGCCAATGCGCGGTGCGGCGAAGCAATTCAGCCTGGGGCCCCCCACCTTCAAAGCCCCGCGCCCACAGCCAGATGTGATCGGTTAACAATTGTGCGATGCGCCCTTTGCCCACCCGGTCCAGTGACAATACCGGCTGGTTGTTCAACCCTTGCATGACCACGGACCCGCGCAGGGGTTTTGCTTCGACCAACCTGAACCAGCGGCCCCATTGGGGTTTTGCCTTGTTGTTTTTATGCCCCCCCAGATTGGCTGTTACCGGGTGGCGGCGACCCAGTGGTGTAATCTCGGCCCGAAAGCCACGTTTGAAGACGCGCCCTGTGGGCGCCAGGGGCAGGATGGTCCGCAACGGGGTGCGGAACAGGCCCAGAGGCGTTGCCAGTGCCGGGCCACCTGCTTCTAGAATGGCTCCGCCATTGCGCACATATTTGACAATGTTGTGCAGGTAATTGACCGGCAAAACCCCGCGCCGGTGATAGCGATCAAAGATGATCAGGTTGAAATCGTCCAGCTTTTCTTCAAACAATTCGCGGGTGGGAAACGCGATCAGCGACAGCTCATTGACCGGGGTGCCATCTTGTTTTTCTGGCGGGCGCAAAATGGTGAAATGCACCAAATCCACTGATGGGTCTGCTTTCAAAAGATTGCGCCACACCCTTTCCCCGGCATGGGGCAGGCCTGAAATCAACAGCACCCGAAGCCGGTCGCGAATGCCATTGACCACTTCTGCGGCGCGGTTATTGGCAAGGGTCAGCTCACCGGCTGCCGGTGCCACCGCAATTTCAAACACATTGGGCCCGCCATGATCGACAGTAAGTTCTATGGAATGGCTGAACCCGGTGGCGAGATCAAGGTCACGGGGTTTTTTGCCGTCTCGGGTGATGGTCACCCGTGCGCGCCCCGAAGCTTTGCCTGATTCTTCGATGCGCAATGTCAGGGTGACCGCTTCATTCACAATGCCAAAACCCGCCGCACGTTCCACCACCAAACGCCGGTCATTGACGTTCCGGGTGCCCGTCAAAACAGTATGCAGGGGGGCTGGAAAGGGCAGAGTAGTAGCTGATTTTGGCACATCATGGACCTGGCCATCAGTGATCATCACGGCGCCTGCAAAACGGTCTGGCGGGATGTCTCCCATGACGCGCGACAAGGCTTCAAACAATCGGGTGCCCCGGTCTTTTGGAATTTGTGTGGCCGCCCCCGCGTCATTTTTGGAAATGGCCCGGGGCTTGCCCGCGCGCACCACCCGAATTTCCAAAAGGCTGTCGCGTTCTGTCATTTTTTTGATGTGATTAAGGGCGGCTTCGGCGTGTTCGCGTCTTGGGCCGATGTTCTGGCTGGGGCTTTCGTCAACCACCACCACGGCGATATCAGAAAGCGGTTCGCGTTTTTCTTCACGGATGGATGGATTGGCCAACAGCGCAATTAACGCAGCCATGGCCAGTGTTCTTAACCCCCATCCCCGCGCACCTTGCCATGCCGCGTATGCCGCAACCACCGCCCCGGCACCGCCAAGGGTGATGATGATGGCCCAATCAACCAGCGGGGCAAAAACGATCTGGGTCACGCCGTCCATTATTGGCCCAGCCTTTCCAGAATTGCTGGCACATGGACCTGATCGGCTTTGTAATTTCCGGTCAATGCATACATCACCAGATTGACCCCGAACCTGAATGACAGTTCTCGTTGTCGGGCACCGCCGGGGACAACGGGATACAGGGGCTGGCCCGTGATGTCTGTGGCCCAAGCGGCGGCGTAATCATTGGCCCCGATGATCAAAGACGAAACACCGTCATTGGCATTGCCTGCGGATTTTTCCACCCACAAGGTGCCGCCGGTCCAGCGGCCGGGGAACTCTTTCAACAGGTAAAAGGATTTTGTCAGAACATGGCGTGGGGTGACGGGGACCAGAGACGGCACTTGAAGCCCGCTTAAAATCTGGCGCAGTCGTGCGGCACCATCGCCCGTTGGTGCTATTCCCCCCTCAGTGCCAATGCTGCCCTGACCCCGATCCCGGGTATCCAACAAAATCATGCCGCCGCCGCGCAAATACCGCGCCAGCCGTGTGCGGGCCGCCACACTGGGCAGGGGCTGGGTCGTCGTGATGGGCCAATATAGGAAAGGGAAAAGGCTTAATTCATTGCGTTCAATATCAACGCCAAGGGGCGATTTTGGTTCTACAGACGTTCGGGTGCGCAGCATTTCAGACAGGCCCATCAGTCCGGCGCGCGATGTCGCATCAATCTTGGGGTTGCCGGTTTGAACATAGGCAAGGCGGGTATCAAAAGTGGCTTCCATCACCCGGGCGTCGGAATCGTTGGCAACGGTTTTTTGAGCTTGCGCATAAGCAGGCGCGGTCCACAAAAGGCACATGATCAGTGCGGCACTGGTGCTTTTGGCAGCGCGACCGATCCTTGATGCGGACAGCAGCCCGCGCAGGAACAGCCCAATCCAGAAATCCCCAATCAATAGTGCCAGCGCGCCTGCCAGCAGCCAGGGTTTCAGGTCAAATTCTTCGCGCGCCGTCAGCGACAATTCACGCACGCTCGGGGGCAGTTCGGCCATGGCGGTAATTGTTTTAATGCCCGACCCCAGATTAAGCGCGGTGCGCGTTGAATCGTTGCCGTAAAATCCCGGCGGGTGTTTGGGACTGGGCAGATGGCTGTGGCCTTTGCCCGAGCCTAAACTAGGCACAGGTAGGGATGTTGCCGATGGCGGCGGGGTGGTTAAGCGGCCAAACCCATCAAGGGTGGTGATGGGGGCCAATGCCTGAAGGCGCGCCCCGCTGACCCCTTGGCTCAGGCTGATGATGCGGCGCAGGATATCAATATAAAGCCCCGAAATAGCAAGGTTCGACCATTCGGTATTGGCGGTGGTGTGGATCAGCACAATGCGCCCGCGTCCCTTTGGGGCAGCCGTAATCAACGGCGTGCCATCGGCCAGCCGTGCCCACGTTCGTTCAGGCAGTGCCAGCGTGGGTTGGGCCAAAACCTGTCGTGTTACCCGGACATCGCCCGGAAGGGCAATGCCAGCAAGGGGGGATGTTGCCTCAAAGGGGGCCAGTTTGGCGGGCTGTCCCCACGACATGGCACCGCCCAATGTGCGTCCCCCAATGCGCAACTGTACCGGGGACAGGGTATCGGGTTTCTGGCCCATGCGCGGCCCTGCAAACCTGAGAACCGTGCCGCCCTGATCCATCCAGGTCTTGATTTTGGTGCGATCGTTTTCACCCAGAATGCCACTGTCGGGGATGATCAAAACCGCAAGGCTGCGGGTAAGAAGGGCTGTGGCCGACCCTTTGCGGATTTCTGCATAAGGGGAAAGGGCCCGTTCCAGATAATACAGTTCTGACAGCAAGGGCCGTGCTTCGGCACGGGAATCGGCGGCCGTGACGATACCGATGGGCCGACGGCGCCAACGTTCATCGAACAAGACGGTGGTTCCCGCACTGGCAACGCCTTCGACATCAAGGCGCGTCAGACGATTGCGCAGCTCGATCGGCAGGGCCAAATCGGTGGTAGCGGTTGGGCTGTCTTCTGGAAAGCGAATCGCTTCGCGCAGTAAAACCCTGCCCTGTTCATCGGTGCCCCGGAGCCAGAATTGCGTCTCTGCACCCTTATGGGCCCGATGCAGTTTCATTTTAAACGGGGTTTCCCCGGTGACGGGGGGTGGCAACACCAACGCACCCTTGCCCGGTGCATCGGCCATGACGGTAACTGGTCCGATCTGTTGCAGGTTGGCGATGAAGGCATCTGTTGATGTGTCGCCAGTGGTGTTGTTTTCGATCCCGTTGCTGATCCACACCACGTTGGCAGGATCATCAACCTGCGCTGCTTTAAGGGCGGCTTTCAGCGTTTTGAGGGCACGGGTTCTGGAAACGGGCCAGGGTTTTGGTGCCAGTGCCTGAACCAGCGCGCGCGCAGCATTTGGGCTTAAAAGTTTTCCAGCGGTGATAGGCCCGCCATCGATGGGTTGGGCCGTTGAGGCAACCATGACCAGTTTTTCCGCACGCTGGGCACGGTCGATCAAGCCATCAATGGCCCTTTGGCGCATCGACCAGCCCCGGGCGGATGCCCAGCCATCATCAATGACAACAACGACAGGCCCGGTTGCTTGAAACTGGGTGGTGGGATTAAGCAGGGGTTGGGCCAGACCCAGGATCACCAGGGCAGCGATGAAAACGCGCAGCAGGACCAGCCACAAGGGTGTCTTGGCCGGGGTTTGTTCGTCTTGGGGCAGATTAAATAACAAACGAATGGCCGGGAAGCGCAGCAGTTTTGGTGCAGGCGGGGTTACCCGCAACAACCACCACAAAATGGGCAACCCAGCCAGTGCCAGCCCTATCCAGGGGGAGGCAAAGGCGATGGGGCCAAGGTTCAGCATGATGAAAAATTTCCGGCGTTCAGCAAGGTGGTCATCATGTTGCTCACCACTGATCCCGGCTCAAGGTCATGGCGTTGTAAAGGGCCAGCAGGGCTTCGGTGGCGGGATGATCGGTGTGATGCAGGGTAAAGGACCAACCATGGCGCTGGCCAAGGGCGATCAGTTGTTCCCGCCGTGCGATCAATCGGTTTTGATAGTCATTGCGCACGGTTTCTGTCCGGTTGATCAGGGTCGACCCTTCGTCTTCCATGCCTTCAAACCGGACCCTGCCGGTGAAGGGTAGGGTTTCTTCTGATGGGTCCAGAATTTGCACAAGATGGCCGATGATCCCGCGCGCGCCATAGGCACCAATGATCCCGGCAATTTCTTCCATGGGTCCTAAAAAATCGCTGAACAGGACAATGTGCCCGTAGCGCGGCAACGGCTCAATCGGGGGCACGCTCGGGGCATCTTCACCACTTGCAGCCCTTGCTGCATTGCGGGCCAATGTTTCGGCCATTTGCGTCAAGGCGGCCCGGCCTGATCTTGGGGGCCTGCCATCGCCGCTTAAGCCAACATGTTCGCCCGCGCGCATTAAAAGCGATGCCAGCGCTAAGGTTAGCAATTCTGCGCGATCGCCTTTTTCTGTCAGGTTTTTAGAGGCGCTATAGGACATGGACGGCGAACAATCGCGCCATAACCAGACCGATTGGGCGGCAATCCATTCATGTTCACGGATGAAAATGCTGCTCGTTTTGGCACTTTGGCGCCAATCAATGCGGGTGGTGGGGTCGCCCGGTTGATAATGGCGATATTGCCAGAACGTATCGCCGGGTCCGCGTCTGCGTCGACCATGCAGCCCCTGCATCACCGTGGCGGCAATCCTTTTTGCGGCAATCAATAAGGGCGGCAGTTGTGCCCCCGCCACTTCGGCACGTTGCAAGATGGCATAAGAAGCCGAAGAAGATGCGGGAAGGGTGGGGGCGGCCATCGGGCGCGTCCTCTAGGCTATGGGCTCAGCAAGCCGGTCGATCACCTGATCCATGGTGATGCCGTCGGCGCGTGCAGCGAAGGTCAGGGCCATGCGATGGCGCAATACCGGATGGGCAAGTTCGATGACATCATCCACCGATGGTGCCAGCCGGCCCTCCAAAACGGCACGGGCGCGACACGCCAGCATCAACGCCTGGCTGGCGCGCGGCCCGGGTCCCCAGGCAATGGTCGCATCAATATCTGCGTCCCCTTGTCCGGGGCGGCCTTTGCGCACCAGTTCCAAAATTGCATTGATCACGGAATCCCCGATGGGAATGCGCCGTACCAGCCGTTGTGCGGCTAATAATTCTTTGGTAGTGAACACCACCCGCACATCGGCTTCGTCAATGCCAGTGGTGGCGATCAGCATGGCGCGTTCGGCCTGTTCATCGGGATAGCCCACATCAATTTGCAGCAGAAAACGGTCCAGCTGGGCTTCGGGCAGGGGATAGGTGCCTTCTTGTTCCAGCGGGTTTTGGGTCGCCAGCACGTGGAAGGGGCTCGGTAGATCATGGGAAACCCCGGCAACGGCAACGGAACGTTCCTGCATCGCCTGTAACAGCGCGGACTGGGTTCTGGGGCTGGCGCGGTTGATTTCATCGGCCATCAACAACTGGCAAAACACAGGCCCCCGAATGAAGCGGAAATTGCGTTTGCCGGTTTCGGATTCTTCCAGAACTTCGGAACCCAGAATATCGGCGGGCATCAGGTCCGGGGTGAATTGCACCCGTTTGTCTTCCAGCCCCAAGACGGTGCCCAGGGTTTGGACCAACCGTGTCTTGGCAAGGCCAGGCACACCGATCAGCAGGGCATGGCCCCCGGCCAGCAGGGTGATCAGAGACTCATCAATGACTTCTTTCTGGCCGAAGATCACTTCGCCAATGGCGGTGCGGACCTCTTGGAGGCGCACCCCCAGCGTTTCAATATCATTTGCCAAATCAGAGGCATTGTCTGATGGATTTTCGGTAATGGTCACTACGATCCCCTTTAGAAAAAGCAGGCGGATTTAACGTTGGCGGGCCAATTAGTTTGGCCGTCTTTTATAAAACCCGCGTCTAGGACATGACGAAGCAAAGCACGGGTGCCATTATAGGGTAAATTATGGCAAACAGCGCGATGAATTACCAGATGGCTGATAATGTAATGGATGCTTTGAAAGCGTGCGGCGAAGGGGAATTTCGCATCACGAAGGATGGCATCTGGCATCATCAGGGGACGGTGATACACCGGATCAATCTGGTCAAATTGTTTGCGACCATTTTACAACGCGATGAACAGGGGCAGTACTGGCTGGTGACACCGGTAGAAAAAGTGCGGGTTTTGGTCGATGACGCGCCTTTTGTTGCCGTGGATTTGCGCGTTGAAGGGGTGGATCAAAAGGCCGTTGTGTCTTTGAAGACCAATTTGGATGAATGGGTGAGGATGGATTTAGCCCATCCCCTGATTGTGCGGGATACCGCTCGTGGGCCGCGCCCATATATAGGTCTTGGAAATGGAGATGGCGGAGAAATGTCAGCCCTGATCACACGTCCGGTTTATTACGCCCTTGTGGATATGGCTGAAAAGGGGAACGATGACCCGAACGGGGTGAACCAGAACTCGCACGGGATATGGAGCATGGGGCATTTTTTCTCCCTGATGCCTGAATGATGGGATTGGAAATATTGTGAACGCGTTTAGTCCAAAGGCCGTGGCGGCCAGGCTCGGCCCTCAATTGATGGGGGCATCAGATTCTGCGTGTTCAACCGATATCGCGGTTGGGGTGGGTCTGAAAGATAAACGCGTTCAACTGGAAGGCTTTGAGCGCAATTTGCGCCCCGCAGGCGTTTTGGTGCCCTTGGTGGCCCATGAAGATGGCGTCACGGTGCTGTTGACCCAACGTGCGGACCATTTGCCCGATCATCCGGGCGAGGTCAGCTTTCCCGGCGGGGCGGTAGAACCATGTGATCAAGATGCGGTGGCGGCGGCATTGCGCGAAGCAGAAGAAGAAGTGGGGATGCCCCAATCCCATGTCACCATTTTGGGTGCCTTGGAACAGCGCGCCACCATATCGGACTATCGGGTGACGCCCGTGGTGGGTTTGGTGACACAGTTTACCCCGCGCCTGCAGGCCGACGAGGTGGCAGATGTTTTTGAAGTGCCGCTTTCTTTCATTTTTGATAAATCCAACCATGAACTCCGTGACCGGTCTCCGACAAACCAAAAGCGGCGGGAATTTTATGCCATTCCTTATGGGGAAAGATTTATATGGGGCTTTACTGCCCGTATACTGGTACGGCTTTCAGAACTCTGGATTATAGGCAAAAAGGACGGCTAGATTATGTTCAGGTTATTTTTTACCTACATCCTGCCTTTAATTGCGCCCGCATTATTGTATGTGGCGTGGAACTGGATGCAAGTGCGGCGCACCTTGTCGGGCAAGCGCGCAGAACCGCCCCCAAGCTTTGCCGAAGCCCCATGGCTTTTGTTGGCGGGTGCGGGCATTTCAATTTTGGTGATCACCCTGTTTGGCTTTGTTTTGTTTGGGGATGTGGCAAACACCAGTGCCACCTATGTTCCGCCCCACATGGAAAATGGCAAGCTGGTGCCTGCCGAAACGCGTTAACGCAACACGGGTGCCAACACTGTGACCGCAACAAAACCCATTGATGTTCAGCCGTGGATGAACGCACCTGCGACCCGTGCCGTCATGGACGCGCTCTCTGCCGATGGCGGGGAGGCCCGGTTTGTTGGGGGCTGCGTGCGCGACACCATCACGGGCCAAGTGGTCCATGACATTGATATTGCCACCCATGAACCCCCAGATCGTGTCATGGCGCTATTGCAGCGCGCCAATCTGAAGGCGGTCCCCACAGGGATTGCCCACGGCACGGTAACGGCCGTGGTCGACAAAGAGCATTTTGAAATCACCACCTTGCGCCTTGATGTCGCCACCGATGGCCGCCGCGCCGATGTCGCCTTTACCGAAGACTGGGTCGAGGATGCGGCCCGGCGTGATTTCACCATCAACGCCCTGTCTATGACCATGGATGGGATTGTTCATGATCCCTTTGGCGGGTTGGATGATCTGGACAATGGCCGGGTGCGGTTTGTCGGCGATCCCGAAACACGCATCAAAGAAGACGTGTTGCGGATTTTACGGTTTTTCAGGTTCCATGGCATCTATGACAAGGCTGGCCCCGACGGGGCAGCGCTGGCAGCGATAAAAAATTGCGCGCATTTATTGCCCACCCTTTCAGGGGAGCGGGTATGGGCAGAATTGACGCGGATTTTTTTAAACCCCGCGCCCGTTTCGGTATTGCGGTTGATGCATGATGTGGGGGCGCTGGTTCATATTTTGCCCGAAGCACAGCATTTTGATCGTTTGGAAGCGTTGGCAGCGATAGAAGAAAATGGGCCTGATCCTGTGCTGCGTCTGGCGGCATTGATTGAAACCGATAAGGCCGGCGCCTTGAAAATTTCACAACGCCTGCGCCATTCAAACCATGATCGGGATCGGTTGGCGGGCTTGTGTGTGGACGGGGGGATGATCACAGAGGATATCACAGAGGTTGATCAGCGCCGGAGCATTTACCGTTTCGGAAACCCGCTCTACTGCGATCTGGTGCTGCTTTCCTGGGCGGAACAACCGAATGCCGATTATCGCGCAGTCCTGGCATATGGCCGCGATTGGCCGCGTCCGGAATTCCCGGTTCGGGGATCAGACGTTTTGGCGCTGGGGGTTGATCGAGGCCCAGCGGTGGGCCAATTGGTGGAGCAGGTAGAAGAATGGTGGATTGAAGAAGATTTTCGCCCGGACCGGGCTGCATGCCTTGAAAAACTACGCAAAATTGCTAGCAACCCTAGCGCTTAGGCGACACTAATGATGTCATCGCTATCATTGCTTTCTGACCCATCATCTTCTTTTTGACCTTCTTCGCCCAGATGGTTGGGCAAGGTCACGGTGACGGTAGTGCCTTGGTCAGGGACGGATTCAATTTCCAATTTCCCCCCCAACAGGGTGACAAATTTCTGGCACAGGCTGAGTCCAAGGCCGGTGCCTTCTTTTACCTTGGTGAATACATTTTCAATCTGGCCAAATGGAGACATGGCAAGGGGGATGTCTTCGATGCGCATGCCGATCCCTGTATCTGAAACCAGAATTCGGGTTTCCAGAATGCTGGGGTCCTGGACCACAGTGATGCGCACGCGCCCCCCGGCCGGGGTGAATTTGATGGCATTGGACAGCAAATTAATCAAAACATGGTTCAGCTTGCTGCCATCGGTGCTGATTTTCTGAAGGTTTGCTTCTGCTTCGATGGAAATGGCGACGCCGGATTTTTCCGCTTCTTGTCGCATCATGCGGATGACGGTGTTAATCAGGGATACCAGATCAACCGGCTTGGTCTCTATGACCATGGCCCCGCTTTCCGCCTTGACCATGGACAGCACTTCATTGATGACATTGAGAAGGTGTTGGCCGGAACGATGAATATCAACGATGTATTCTTTGTAGGCCGTATTGCCCAGTGGCCCCCGGATTTCATTTTTGATGATTTCCGAAAACCCGATAATAGCATTAAGCGGCGTGCGAAGTTCGTGGCTGATATTTGCCAAAAATTGTGTTTTTTCCTGATTGGCCGCATCGGCGCGCAGGATGCCCTGTGTGGTTTTGATAATTTCCAGATGCTGGGTCTGGATCTGTTTTTCTGCACGCCAAACCATGATCAGCAAAATGATAAAAACAGAAATCAGCGCCACGCCAATGATGGTGGCATCCAGAATCCAGTTTCTGGCCAAGCTGTGCTGCGCGTAGAACACCACAAGGGCAATTACGAAGATAACGCTGCCCGCAAAGATTGCAAAATTCCGGGTCAGCCGGAAGGTGCTTCCGGCTTTTAAGGAGGATTGATTTTTCACGCTATTGACGCCTGTCCTAATTTTATGTCTGTACAAATAACCATGCAACTGCTGGCGACAAGCCGCCCCCCAAGGACCAACAGCGATAGGGGGAGTTTTAGCCGTGAATTATTAACGATACGTTAAATTTTGAAGAAAACTGGCTGAAACCGGCGAAAAATTAAGAGAAATTTTAACTATATTTTGGATGTCCAGCGCAGGCGTGCTGCCCCGTGGCGCAGGGGTGGGTTCAGATGGCGGGGATCAGGGCCAAATGGCTTCAGGGGGCATGGACATCAGAATGGCTTCGGTATTACCGCCGGTTTTCAGCCCGAACTGGGTTCCCCGGTCATAAAGAAGGTTGAATTCCACATAACGCCCGCGTCTGATCAACTGATGGTGGCGTTGCTCATCGGTCCAGGGGGCATTCATGCGCCGGGCCACCAAGGGGGGATAGCCGTTTAAAAAGGCTTCGCCCACAGCCTTGGTAAAGGCGAAATCTTTGTCCCAATCGGCATCCAGATAATCGTAAAAAATGCCGCCGAGCCCCCGAGTCTCTCCACGGTGTGGCAGATAGAAATATTCATCGCACCATTTTTTAAAGCGGGGATAGTATTCTGGGTCAAATGTGTCACAGGCGCCTTTCAGGGCGGCGTGAAAATCGGCGGCATCCTCCAGAGCTTCGGGGGATTCCATAAACATCGGTGTCAGGTCGGCGCCTCCGCCAAACCATCCCTTGGCGGTGACAATGTGGCGCGTGTTCATGTGAACAGCCGGTGCCAATGGGGAGTGCAGGTGGGCAACAAGGGATATGCCTGCTGCCCAGAATTCCGGGTTGGTATCGGCACCGGGAATGTTTTTTGCAAATTCTTCGGAAAATTTTCCGTGGACGGTAGAAACATTAACGCCGACTTTTTCAAACACCCGCCCGCGCATAACGGACATGACGCCGCCGCCCGCCGCAGTGCCATCAATCCCGTCCCGTTCCCAGGCCTTGCGTTCAAAGCGACCGGGTTCAATGCCTTTAACGTGCTCAAGGGCTGGGCCTGAAAGCGTGTCTTCCAGATTTTCAAAGGCGCTACAGATGCGGTCGCGCAAACTTTCGAACCAGGCAACGGCAGTTTCTTTTTGTGTGTCGGGCGCGGTGCTCAAGTTCTGTTGCTCCTTAAGAATTTTTTGGAAACCCATCGGTTTGTCGAAGGGCCTCGCTTGTGACCATGGCGGCTGTCATGGCCACATTAAGACTACGGTTGCCTTCGGCCAAGGGGATAGTGATCCGTAAATCAGCCCGGTCATGAACGAAATCGGGAACCCCGGCCGATTCTCGGCCCATCAGCAAAATATCGTTTGGTTTGTAATCGACATCCCGAAAATCGGTGCTCCCCTTGGTGGTCAACAGCAGCAACCGTGCATCGGGGCCGAGGGTTTGTAAAAATGCGTCCCAGCTGTCGTGTTCGCGTAATGCGGCACGGGCGGCATAATCAAGGCCAGCGCGTTTTAATCGGGCATCGGCAATGACAAAACCTGCTGGTCCGATAATGTCGATGTTCAGGTTCAAACAGGCCCCAAGGCGCAGGATTGCGCCCGTATTTTGGGGGATGTCTGGCTGGAACAGGGCGATTCGCATGGGTTGTTGAGTCCTTTGGGGTAAAATTCAAACCTGTTTTTAAAGAGATTTTACGGGGATTCTGCGGGGATTCTACAGAAAACGGCCAGATTAGGGCTTTAATTGCAGGGGAATTTATATTACACCGACAGCAACTGAAGCCACGTTCTGGGGCAGCAAAGGAAAGTTTGAAATGTCGGAATCTGTAAAAGACAGTGATCAGGGCGATGACGGGGAAACCCGGCGCGATTTTCTGACACTGGCAACCGTGGCCCTTGGTGCCGCCGGTGCCGCCGCCGCCGTTTGGCCGTTGGTTGATAGTATGAACCCAGCGGCTGATACCTTGGCGCTTTCTTCCATTGAGGTGGATTTGAAGCCCATAGAAACGGGCCAGCGCATTACCGTTAAATGGCGGGGAAAACCCGTTTTTATTGATCACCGCACACAGGCCCAAATCAAACGCGCCCGCGCCGATGATGGTGCCAAACTGCGCGATCCCGAAGTCGACAAGGCCCGGGTCAAAAAGGCCGAATGGCTGGTTCTGGTTGGTGTTTGCACCCATTTGGGTTGCGTGCCACTGGGCCAGAAAACAGGCCAGCCGCGCGGCGAATTTGATGGTTGGTTCTGTCCCTGTCACGGGTCCCATTACGACGCATCGGGTCGTATTCGCAAAGGGCCTGCGCCAAAGAATTTGACAGTGCCTACTTACACGTTCCTCACCGACACCATGCTGCGTATAGGATAGAGAAGAGCCATGACATCATCTTCCCCACGTCCCCCATCCTCTCAAGGGCCCATTGTCCGCTGGATCGATGAACGGCTGCCAATTTTTACGTTCATGGAACATGAACTCAATGATTACCCGACACCAAAAAATCTGAATTACTGGTGGAATTTTGGCTCGCTGGCCGGGATTGTTCTGGTGATCATGATTGCCACGGGCATTTTCCTTGCCATGAATTACACGGCCCATGTGGACATGGCGTTTGGTTCCGTTGAACGGATTATGCGCGACGTTAATTATGGCTGGTTGATCCGCTACGTTCATATGAACGGCGCATCAATGTTCTTTCTGGTGGTCTATATCCATATGTTCCGTGGTCTTTATTATGGTTCCTATAAAGGCCCCCGTGAATTGTTGTGGTGGTTGGGCCTGATTGTCCTGATCTTGATGATGGCAACGGCCTTCATGGGCTATGTGTTGCCTTGGGGCCAGATGAGCTTCTGGGGCGCAACCGTCATCACCAATCTGTTTTCAGCCATCCCCCTTGTCGGCGATCCAATCGTGACCTGGTTGTGGGGCGGCTTTGCGGTGGATAATCCAACCCTGCAACGGTTCTTCTCGCTGCATTATCTATTGCCGTTTGTGATCGTTGGTGTGGTGGTGTTGCATCTGGTGGCACTGCACACCCACGGGTCCAATAACCCGCTGGGGATTGATCGCAAATCAGAAAAAGATTCCATCCCATTCCATCCCTATTACACGATCAAGGATATGTTTGGTCTTGGGGTGTTTCTGATCTTCTTCATGGGGTTTGTGTTTTTCGCGCCAAACTTCTTTGGCGAACCCGATAACTATATCCCTGCCAACCCCCTTCAGACGCCCGCAGAAATTGTGCCCGAATGGTATTTGTTGCCGTTCTACGCCATTTTGCGTTCCGTGCCTGATATTGCCATCCCCGGCACGTCCATCGTGTTTATGGAGGCAAAATTGGCCGGTGTGATTGCCATGTTTGGTGCCCTTTTGGTGCCGGCTGCACTGCCTTGGCTTGATTTCTCAAAGGTGCGCTCGGCCCAGTTCCGGCCTATTTACAAGCAATTGTTCTGGATTTTCCTGGCTGACTGCATCCTGCTTGGTTGGGTTGGGGCACAAAAACCTGAAGGCATGACCCTGTTCTTAGGACGTGCGGCAACGGCGTATTATTTTGCGCATCTTCTGATTTTAATGCCATTGGTGGCCAAGTTCGAAAAGACCCGACCTTTGCCAGAAAGTATTTCAGACCCGGTGTTAAAAAATGAAGGGGGGGAATAAGGCCATGATAAAACTTAAACACATCACCCTTTCTCTTATTTTGAGTGCTGCCTTAATCGGTGGGGCCTTTGCTTCTGGTGCGCCAAAGCCTACCGCCCAGAAATGGTCGTTTGATGGCATCTTTGGAAAATTTGATCGCGCTGCCTTGCAACGCGGGTTTCAGGTTTACAAGGAAGTCTGTTCATCGTGCCATTCCATGGATTACCTGTCGTATCGCAATCTATCAGCGCTGGGGTATTCCGAAAAAGAAATCAAGGCCATTGCCGCCACCACTGAGGTCATTGATGGCCCCAATGATGAAGGCGAAATGTATACCCGCAAGGGCCGCCCTTATGATCGCTTCAAGGCGCCGTTCCCCAATGCCAATGCCGCGCGTGCGGCCAATAACGGGGCATTTCCCCCGGATCTTTCGGTGATCACAAAGGCACGTCTTCATGGCCCCGATTATCTGTATGCGTTGATGACGTCGTACAAGGAAACCCCGCCAAAGGGCGTAAAGCTGGCCGAAGGCATGTTCTATAATTCGGCCTTCGGTGGCGGCCAGATTGCCATGGTGCCACCTTTGGGCGAAGAAGCGGTGGAATACACCGATGGCACGAAAGCAACGACCAAGCAGATGGCCAAAGACGTCACGGTCTTTATGTCGTGGGCGGCAGAACCTGAAATGGAAGAACGCAAACGCCTTGGCATCAAGGTGTTGTTGTTCTTGTTGGTCCTGACCGGCTTGCTCTATGCGCTCAAACGCAAAATCTGGGCCGACCTTCACTAGTCGATCTTTACCGACTGATTTTTACGGGGGAGCCGCAGAATGGCAGATGCAAAAGAAACCGTTCTTGGCATCATTGGCGGGTCTGGTCTTTATGAGATTGATGGCCTGAACAATACCCGTTGGGAACGGGTGGAAAGCCCGTTCGGGGACCCATCAGACGAATTTTTGTTTGGCGATATTGCCGGCAAAAAAGTTGTGTTCTGTCCTCGCCATGGCCGTGGCCATCGCATCCCGCCCAGTGACATTAATTTTCGCGCCAACATTGATGCGCTTAAACGTTCGGGCGTGACCGAAATTCTTTCGGTCAGTGCCGTTGGATCGTTAAAGGAAGCATTGGCGCCGGGGGCATTTGTCGTCGTTGATCAATTTATTGATCGGACGTTCGCCCGGGAAAAAAGCTTTTTCGGGACCGGCCTGGTGGCCCATGTGTCTATGGCCAAACCGGTTTGCGCGCGCATGGGCGATGCCATCGAGGCGGCCGCGCGGGCTGAAGGCATTCAGGTCCATCGCGGCGGGGCTTACCTTGCCATGGAAGGCCCACAATTTTCGACCCTGGCTGAATCTGAGCTGTATCGTTCATGGGGGGCATCGGTGATCGGCATGACCAATATGCCCGAAGCCAAATTGGCCCGCGAAGCAGAGATGTGTTACGCGACCGTGGCTATGGTCACTGATTATGATTGTTGGCACCCAGACCATGATGACGTCACCGTGGACGCCATTATCAAGACCCTGTTGGCCAATGCGGACAAGGCCCGGTCCATGGTCGGCCATTTGGCACCGGATTTGTCGGATAGCCCCGATGTTTGTCCAGAGGGCTGTCACAGGGCGCTGGATATGGCCTTGGTCACCGCACCGGAAGTTCGTGACCCGGCGCTTATGGCGCATCTGGATGCCGTTGCCGGGCGTGTTTTATAGCCCAAACCTTAGAAATCAATTTCAAACAATTGCGGCCAGCAACCGGTTAAGGCTGCTGGCCGCAAAAGAAGCGATAAACGCTGGTTAGCCGATGTTTTCGGCCAAAAGTGCTAGGCTGCGTTCGCGGGCTGTTTTAGAGGCAGCCTCGTCGAATGAACCACGATGGTCACAGTTAAAGCCGTGGCCCGCACCTTCATACATGTGCACAGGCACTTCGGGGCGTGCGGCTTTGATGGTCGCAACCTTTTCGGCATTCACACCCTTGTCTTCGGTGCCAATGTGGCAAATGACAGGGCACTTTGGAACTTCTTCGGCAAACTCTGCTGCATTGCCGCCGTAATAAGAAACGGCGCAATCAAAATTGCCGCGTGTTGCTGCAATCCATGCAACAGAACCGCCGAAGCAATAACCAATGATGCCAACCTTGCCAGCATCGCCACGGATGGCTTCTGCGGCGGCTTGGGAATCGGCTAATGAATCATCCCAGTTCAGCTGGCCACGGGTGGCTTTGCCCTTTTCTTGATCTTCAGGAACGTAGCCCAGTTCAAGGTCCTTTTCGACGCGGTCAAACAAGGCGGGTGCAATGGCAATGTAGCCATCTGCGGCGTAGCCATCGCAGACTTCCTTGATGTGTTTGTTGACGCCAAAAATTTCCTGGATGATGACCACGCCACCCTTGGGCGCGCCTGCTGGATCGGCCCGATAGGCACCGAGTTCAAAGCCATCGCTAGACGTTAATTTTACCATTTGTCCCATTTTGATTTCTCCCTGTTTTGAATTAATGATTTGGATTTGTTGCCCGTAAAATCAGGCGCGATTGTAGTGGTTGGGCGGGTTGGACGCAAATATCCCTTATTTCAAATTCTATATATTTTTAAACGTTAAAGCGAAACTCGATGATGTCGCCATCGAGAACCACATAGGTTTTGCCTTCGGTGCGCATTTTGCCCGCCGCTTTGGCCCCTTGTTCACCGCCTTCTGCGACATAATCGGCGTAAGACATGGTTTCAGCGGCGATAAACCCGCGTTCGAAATCGGTGTGGATGCACCCTGCTGCCTGGGGCGCGTTGGTGCCCACAGGAATGGTCCATGCCCGGGCTTCTTTGGGGCCTGCTGTAAAATACGTGATCAGCCCCAAAAGGCGATAGCCCTCGCGGATCAATCGGTTCAATCCGGGCTCGGTCAGTCCCATTTCTTCCAGAAAGGCATCGCGCTCATCATCGTCGGTCAGTTGCGATACATCGGCTTCGATGGCGGCTGAAATGATCACCGTGCCAGCGCCTTCTTTTGCAGCCTTGGCAGCAACGGCTTCGGTATAGGCATTGCCCTTGGCAGCCGATGCTTCATCGGTGTTGCAGGCATATAACACGGGTTTTCCGGTCAATAATTGCAGACCAGCAAAAATTGGTTTTTCATCTGCGCTTAATTCAAGTGCGCGCGCCGGCACGCCATCGCGAAGCGCTGCGGCAACTTTTTCAGCAACCGGCAGGGTGGCCATGGCTTCCTTATCATTACCCTTTGCTTTTTTAACCAGCCCATCAATGCGTTTTTCCAAACTTTCAAGATCGGCCAGCATCAGCTCGGTTTCCACCACATCGGCATCGGCCACGGGATCAACCCGACCAGAAACATGGGTAATGTCGTCGTCTTCGAAACAGCGCAGCACATGGACAATGGCATCGACTTCGCGGATATGCCCCAGAAACTGGTTGCCCAGGCCTTCACCCTTGCTGGCCCCGGCGACCAAGCCCGCAATATCAACAAATTCAAGCTGGGCCGGGATGGTTTTGACCGATTTGGCAAGCTTTGCCAATGTATCCAGACGTTCATCAGGCACAGAAACGCGCCCGGTATTGGGCTCTATGGTGCAAAACGGGTAATTCGCCGCCTCGGCCGATGCGGTTGCCGTCAGGGCATTAAACAGGGTGGACTTGCCAACATTGGGCAGTCCGACGATGCCACAGTTAAATCCCATTATGTTTCCCTGTCGTCTTTGGTTTTTTGGGGGGGGGCTTGCGGACCAATAATTTGGCCAAGGGTGTTGGTGAAGCCCTTTTCATCATTTGCAGCCAACTTTGGAAAGGATTCTGCGACCGCATCCAGAAGGGGGCTCAGCCAGACCATATCTGCTTTTGAAAAATCATCCAGAACATGGCCGGTGACCCGTTCTTTTAATCCGGGATGGCCAACACCCATGCGTACCCGGTGATAGTTCTTGCCAATATGGGCATCAATATCGCGCAGCCCATTGTGCCCGGCATGGCCGCCACCTTGTTTGATCCGCACTTTGCCCGGCGCCAGATCAATTTCGTCATGAATGACGATGACATCTTCCGCTTCAAGCTTGAAAAAGCGCAATGCAGCGCCCACGGCCAGACCGGATTCGTTCATGTAGGTTTCGGGTTTGATGGCCAGAATTTTATTGCCGTCCATGATGCCTTCGGCGCATTGGCTCTGGAAACGACCGCGCCAAGCACCAAAGCCATGGCGGCGGACAATTTCATCCACCGCCATAAAGCCAATATTGTGCCTGTTATGGGCATATTTAGTGCCGGGATTACCCAGCCCCACAAGCAATCGCATGGGTTTGCCTTGGTCAAAGGGTGGGTGGCTCTAAGCTTTGCCGCCCTCTCCCTTGTCGTCGCCGCCTTCTGCGGCTTCTGCACCTTCGGTACCTTCTGCACCTTCGACACCTTCTTCGCCTTCTTCGCCTTCTTCGCCTTCTTCAGCGGTGATCTCTTCTTCAACCACAACAGTCGGCGCGGCGATGGTGGCAATGGTGAAATCACGGTCGGTAATGGCCGGTGTTGCACCGTCCGGCAGATCGACATGACTGATATGAATACTGTCGCCAACTTCGCGACCGGTCAAATCAATGATCAGCGATTGGGGAATGGCATCCGCCCGACAGTTCAGTTCAATATCATGGCGCACAATATTCAACACGCCGCCCTGTTTGAGCCCCGGGGATTCTTCTTCATTTTCAAAGAGCATCGGGATGGCCACCGTCAAAGTGGTGGCTGCCGTAACTCTGAGAAAATCAACATGCATGGGGGCATCGGTGACAGGGTGGGATTGGACATCACGGGCAAGAACCCGGTGTTTTGTGTCATCCACATCAAGATCGATCAAGGTATTGAAAAACCCGGCACGGGTTAATTCCTTGTTCAAAATCTTGGGTTCCAAAGCGATCGAGACCGGGGCCTCTTTGCCGCCATAAATGACAGCGGGAATAAATCCAGTGCGACGAACGGCCCGAGCTGCTCCCTTACCTGCTCGGTCCTTGGCACGCGCCGAAAGCGAAATGACGTCAGCCATAGTGTAATTCTCCTTTGATTGTACGCCAGCCTCCAGGGTGCCAGCGTGTTTGAGCGGCTCGTATACGGCAAAAAAATAGGTTTTGGTAGTGCTGATTGCAGGTTTTAACCCTAAATTGCGGGTTTTTTACAGAAATTTACAGAAATTCCCAAAAATTTACAGAAATCAGTCAAACAGGTTGGAAATAGAGCTGTCATCCTCAATGCGCCGGATGGCTTCGGCCATGAGGGGGGCAATGGAAAGCTGTTGTACGGTATCAGATTGGTTGACCGCATCGGTCGCTTGAATCGAATCTGTCACCACCAAACGGCTCATGGGGGATGCGGTTGCCCGCGCCACGGCATCACCAGACAACACCCCGTGGGTGACATAGGCCGAGACGCTTTTGGCGCCCGCGTTGGTCAGGGCCACGGATGCATTGCAGAGCGTGCCAGCAGAATCGACAATATCGTCGATCAAAATGCAATCACGGCCTTTTACTTCGCCAATGATATTCATCACTTCTGATACGCCCGCGCGTTCACGGCGCTTGTCGATAATGGCAAGATCGGCATCAAGGCGGCTGGCCATGCCCCGGGCCCGTAACACACCGCCCACATCGGGGGAAACAACGCATAGGTCATCGCCGTTGAACACGTCTTTGATGTTTTTCGAAAACACCGGCTGGGCATAAAGATTGTCCACGGGAATATCGAAGAAACCCTGTATCTGCCCGGCATGAAGGTCCATGGTCAGGACCCGGTCGGCACCGGCTGCGGTAATCAGGTTGGCGACCAGCTTTGCAGAAATAGGGGCGCGAGGCGCGGTCTTGCGATCCTGGCGGGCATAGCCGAAATAGGGAATGACAGCCGTGACGCGTTTAGCGGAACCCCTGCGCAGGGCATCCAGGGTGATCAGCAATTCCATCAGATTATCGTTGGCCGGGAAAGACGTGGACTGGACGACAAAAACATCCTGGCCGCGCACATTTTCCAGAATTTCGACGTAAATTTCCATATCGGAAAAGCGTCGGACATCGGCCTTGGTCAGTTGGGTTCCAAGGTTTTTCGCAATGGCTTCGGCAAGAGGACGGTTGGAATTGCAGCACATAATTTTCATGATTGGGTCAGACAGACAGTTTTTTGACAGGACCTGAACAAGCGGGCTGAACTTACCAGCAGGGGGGCATTCTGGCAACGCCTCTATGGTGTGATTTTTTTCTGGTTCTGGTTGATTTGTGTGGGCGTTATTTTAAGACTGCGCTTGATTAATTGTGTCACGCCTTCGGCCCCGGCCTTTGTGGCAAGTGCTGCAACCGGTCCCCAGTTCTGATCCAGCGATCCTGCGCGAACCTGAGACGCCTGTCGAATGGTGCCGAGAACCCGGCCATCGGGGGCCAGAACCGACCATGCAATTCTGGCGCGCTCAAATTCGGGAGATATTTTTTCCATTTGGACATCCCCAACCAAAACCATGGCCGCCCCGTCGGTGGCAAGATCAGACGTAATTTTGAATCCCAGTTTTGAAAGGGCAAACCCCATGCTTCGGCGAAGGCTGATGGCCCCGTCTCCCGGTGCGCCTTCAATGCCCAGGATGGTAATGACGGGGGGGGACAAGGGTTTGGAATGGCCGGGAAAGAAGGGGGCCATGGCCTTGGCGACGCCGGTTGCGATCTTGGCTATAAATTTCTTGGGGGGGTTGTTTTGGTCGATTTTGCGTATTTTTTGCTGGTATTCGCCGACCATTAATCCTCTGGCATCCATCAGCCGCCAATGGATTTGCCCGGATCGTGTTGTTTGTGCAATTCCGATCAGGGTATAGCCGGTTTTGTGGGCAGAATTGCTTATCAGGCTGGTATGGGCTGGAATTTCCGCTTCGATCAGGGCCAAGGCAATGGCTTCGGTCAGTGCTTTGCTGGCGGGGACGCCAATGATTGGGGCGACCAGAACAGAGCCCTGATCTTGTGGCCTGAGCAGCAGATTGTGTTGGGAATGCCCCCCGGAATAAAGCTTGCCAGCAGGCGTGCAGGCAACAAGCGCGAAAAGTATTCCGATTGCCAGAAGGCCCTTCTTGATGGCGGTATTTTTATAACAAAACACAGCTCACCATCAGGGTTAGCACCAGAAACATCGTGAAGATAATAAGATGTGGCATGGTCGGTTCCTTAGGCCCTGCGTGCGATGACGGAAAGGTTGCGGCCATAGCCCGCCTCGCCATTCAGGGTGGATCGCCGATAGCTGAAAAACTGATCTTCCAGCGCACAGGTATCAAACCGGCTATGGCATACGGTGATGCCGCGACGCAAAAGACGCGCGCTTGTATACCCCCCAAGGTCAAATAGGTAATGCCCGGTTCTGGGCGCATCTTTGAAGAAGGTGATGGCGGCTGGGTCTTCGGCAAGAAACGGTGCGGGGAATTCGGGGCCGACCTCATAGGATTGCTGGCCGATTGCGGGGCCAATGGCTGCGGTAATGGTTTTGCCATTGGCACCGATGCTTTCCATGGCATCGAGCGTTGCCTCAATGATCCCCGACAGTGCGCCGCGCCACCCGGCATGGGCGGCGCCAATGACCGTTCCATCCTGAGATGCCATCAAAATGGGCACGCAATCGGCGGTCAGGATACCAAGGGCAGCGCCGGACTGGTTTGTCACCATTGCGTCTGCTTTGTGATCCGCAGAATTATGGGGATCATGTGGGCCATCGATGATCACGGCTTTGGCAGAATGCACCTGATGCACCGTGACCAACGCGTCCGCGTCAAGATCAAGCGACTTCAGGCACAGGGTGCGGTTTTGGGATACCGCATCGGGGTCATCATCGGATCCAAACCCGGTGTTGAGGGATTGATAAATCCCCTGACTGCGCCCGCCGTTGCGGGTAAAAAATCCGTGGGTGATGGCATCAATTGCCAAAAGGCCATCGTCTTTGATCACATCCAAGGGCGCGGTCATGACGGGGCCACTGTGTTTTGTGCCTCTATGTTCTGTGCCTCGCTGTTCTGTGAAAGACCGGGTAGGGTTTCCAAATCGGGGCTGGCCAGCGCCATCACCTTAAACAGGTTGCCCATTTCCGATGGCGCAATCAAACGCCGCAAAGACGCGTCAATCACTTCAATCTGTTCGGGCGTGGCATTTTTGTTCAGGCGTTGGGCGCGTTGGCCAATGCCAAGGTCCATTAAAAAGGCACCCTGGGTTACGGGACCAAAACACGACGCCCCGCCTGCGCGACCGGCCTGGCAGAGGGCTTTGAAATTTACATGGGCCGTCAAATCCGAATCACCTGGGTCGATCAATGGATCGACAAATTCGTGATGTTGGATGGCCTGCCAGGTTTCTCCAACCGCATCATCGGCGTACCCATAATCAATGATCAAACAGGCCCCGGAATGTTCAACCAGACGCCGCGCGATGGATTCGGCAATCGCCAATGCCGCAGGGCAGGTTTCCTTGATGGTGTTGGGGGGGGATGTTTCGGGCAGATTTTCTGCCAGTCGGATGGCATCCGGGATGGGTTTTGAGGCAACAAAATGAAACGGGTCACCCCCTGCAATCAAGCGTTCCGTCCAGCCGTGTTCCCCCAATAAAAATTGCTGAATAGGAAGGGCGTCAAAAAATTCATTGGCGATGATGATGCTGGGGCCTTGGGGCAGGTCTTCGATGGTGTCGTGCCAAATCGGGTGATGGCCAGCCAAGGTTTCCTTCTGGTGGGCGCGCAAGGTTGGGCTGGTTTCCACCAGATGAATGTGTGCAGCCTCAACAAAGCCCGGTTGCAATTTTGCAGCCCTGAGTGCATCGGCCATCATGGTGCCCCGGCCGGGGCCAAATTCGGCAAGGATAAAGGGATCAGGACAGCCCAGCGATTGCCAGACGACGGCCGCCCACAGGCCAATGATTTCCCCAAACATCTGGCTGATTTCCGGCGCGGTGATGAAATCACCTGTTTGGCCCAAGGGGTCACGGGTCCGGTAATACCCGTGTTCCGGATGGGCCAGGGCCAAATCCATAAAACGGCTGACAGGGATCGGGCCGTGGTCTTTAATTTCGCTGGCGATCAAACGCGAAAGGGTGCTCACCGTGCTTTCTGGCCTCCGGGATTAAACGCTTTGAAGATCAGCCATGCGCCAATCATGGCAACGGGCAGGGACAGCCATTGCCCCATGGTCGTGCCCCCCGCAATAAAGCCCAGATGGGCGTCGGGCTCACGAAAGAATTCAGAACCAATGCGGAAAATGCCATAGCCCAGCAAAAACGCACCAGTCAGAAAGCCGCGTCTGGCCCGGGCGGCGCAAAAGAAATGCAGCCCCCATAGTATGGCGAATAAAAGAATGCCTTCCAGACCGGCTTCGTAAAGCTGGCTGGGATGGCGCGACAACGCGCCACCACGGGGGAACACCACGGCCCAGGGAACGTCTGTGACGCGGCCAAACAGTTCACCATTGATGAAATTGGCAATGCGCCCGAAGAAAATGCCGATCGGGGCGACAAGCGCCAAAAGATCACCAAGGGCAAGCGCTGGAATGGTGCGTCGGCGACAAAACCACATCCCGGAAAGGACAACCCCGATCAGGCCGCCGTGAAAAGACATGCCGCCCTGCCAGACGGCGAGAATGCGCAAAGGGTCATCCAGATAATAACTGCCCTGATAGAACAAGACGTAGCCCATCCGGCCGCCCAGAATGATCCCAAGGGTTGCCCAAAGCAGGAAATCATCGACGCCCAGCCGGTTTATGACGGCGGGTTGGTCGGGGGCTGGTGGCTTTTCTGCGATGCGGATCAACATCCACCAGCCGATCAACAATCCGGCCACGTAGGCCAGCGCGTACCAACGGATGGCGAAGGGGCCGAAAGAAACGATAACCGGATCAATGGTGGGAAACGGTAGGGCCAAGGCCGGAAAAGCGGGAAACACGGGAAACATGATGCGCCTTCATGAATTTATGGAACGTGTGTGACACGATAGGTTTCTGCGGCGCTTGTCGCAACACCGTTGCGGCAAACCCGGCGCCTGTCCATAATAGGGTGCAACTTTCAGCCTTAGG
The DNA here is from genome assembly GCA_018666775.1 of Rhodospirillales bacterium. Classification (NCBI taxonomy): domain Bacteria; kingdom Pseudomonadati; phylum Pseudomonadota; class Alphaproteobacteria; order Rhodospirillales; species Rhodospirillales bacterium. The sequence goes on from JABIXC010000010.1 coordinate 167,435, forward strand.
AAAAAGCCATGCAAACACGTAATCCGATCCTTGATGATCTTGCCCGGGTCGCCTCTGGCGCGTTGGGGGTGGCTGGTGGCTTGCGTAAAGAGGCCGAAGAATTGTTGCGCATGCGCTTTGCCGCCATTCTTGCATCGGCAGACTTTGTTTCCCGCGAAGAATTCGACGTTGCCAAGGCGATGGTTGTTCGCGCGCGGACAGAAAATGAAGCTCTGGAAAAGCGCATTGCGGCCTTAGAGAAGGCCCCCGCGCAGAAAAAGAAAAAGGCAGCCAAAAAAGAAGTGCCGGTAAAAAAGAAAAAAGCGGCCAAAAAATAAGCCCCAAATTATCTTTGGCAGGCTTTCCCCCTTCGTGATCTGAAAACTTTTCCACAACTTATTTCGGTGTCGCATCAATCGCCACTTGCGTCGATGGGGTGTTTTTGGCAACCTACACTCCATAGTGGGTTGGAGATGGGGGTCATACAACATGTCGTTAAAAAAGGGGGTTTCAGGCCATGAGTGATCTTGCCTTTGAAACAGATTTTGATGACGGACATCCAATAGATTTGGTCGAAAATCTGGTGATTGCGAACCAGTGGAGCTGTGATCGTGTTGCCATGGATGAACTGGCAATCGAAATTGCCGGTCGCTGGTGTGATTATCGTTTGTTTTTTGCCTGGCATGGCGAAGCGCAGGCATTGCATTTTTCTCTGGCCCTTGATCTTCGGGTGGAGCCCAAGAAACGCGATGCGGTCAGTGGCCTGCTGGCCTTGATTAATGAAAAGCTTTGGCTTGGCCATTTTGACCTGTGGTCCGAAGACGGCTTGCCAATGTTCCGTTATGCCATTTTGTTGCGCGGCACTTCCGGGCCAACACCAGAACAAATTGAAGAACTGGTCAGTGTGGCGCTGTGTGAATCAGATCGGTTTTATCCTGCGTTCCAGTTTGTGTTGTGGGGCGGAAAAGAACCAGCAGAGGCGATTACTTGTGCCATGGTCGATCCGGTCGGCGAGGCTTAACCACGCCATTCCAGGCGTGGCCTGATTGAAAAATTAAACTGAAGGAAATGTCTGTGGGTGAAAAACTGCTTCTGGTTGGTTGTGGCCGCATGGGGGGTGCGCTTTTGCATCGCTGGATATCTGGTGGCGTCGCCCAATCTGGGGACATCACGGTCATTGAGCCCAATGAAGCCGCAGCCCAGGAAATCGCAGCAATGGGGGTAGATGTTTTTGACAGCCCCGATGAAATTCTTTCCAAATCACCTCCCGCCCCGCCGGCACTTGTCCTATTCGCAGTGAAACCCCAAATCATGGATGTGGTTGTGCCCGTTTATGCGCCGTTTGCGGCTGGGGGAAGCATCATGTTCTCTATCGCTGCGGGCAAGCCTGCGGGTTATTTCGAAGGCTTACTTGGCGCGGATGCGGCCATTGTCCGGGCCATGCCCAATACGCCGGCCCAGATTGGGCGCGGCATTACGGCCCTTTACGGGACCCCGTCGGTGAAGGATGCCGGTAAGGCGTTATGCCAGCGATTGATGGCGGCCGTTGGGGATGTGGTCTGGTTGGCCGATGAATCCCTGATGGATGCGGTCACGGCCCTATCGGGTTCTGGCCCGGCTTATGTGTTTTATATGATTGAATGTCTGGCAGCGGCAGGCGAAAAAGCAGGTCTGGCACCAGATTTGGCCGATCAATTGGCACGGGCCACGGTGGCCGGTGCGGGGGAATTGGCGCTGCAATCAGAAGAGCCCGCAGGCGATCTCAGGGTTCAGGTTACCAGCCCTGGCGGCACCACTGCCGCTGCCCTGGCGGTCTTGATGGCCGATGATGGGCTTCAATCTCTGATGATCCGCGCCGTTGCGGCGGCCAAAAAACGTTCCATTGAATTGGCCAAATAATTCAGAAATTTTGGTTTAATCTGTTCGGTGCGCTAGACGGGCAAATATAAACTTGCCCGCAATCCACCCATCGGGGATTCCCCAAGCTGGATTTCCCCACCATGGGTGTGTGCGATATCCTTGGCAATGGTCAGGCCCAGCCCGACACCACCGGTTTCTGTATTGCGCGATTGATCTAGACGCGAAAAGGCGCGAAATACGGTTTCGTGCAAATCTGTGGGTATGCCCGGGCCATTATCATCAACGTTGATTTCTATTTTGTCCTTTTTGCGTGCGGCGCTCAGGCTCACTTGGTCGCCATATTTGGCGGCATTGGAAACCAGATTGGAAATGCAGCGTCGGATGGCATCGCGTCGGACGGACAGGGTTAGTGCTTCGTCACATGTGAAATCGATGTTCGCGCCACTGCGGGTGGCATCGCGGACAATTGTTTTCAAAAGCCCGGTAAGATCGGTTGCGGCCATGGGTTCATTGCCTTCGCCCCTGGCAAAGGCCAGATACCCTTCAACCATTTGTTCCATTTCCGTTACGTCGCCCTTAAGCGCTTCGGTTTCTGGATTGTTCATCATGGCGATCTGAAGCTTCATGCGCGTCAATGGTGTTCGCAGGTCGTGGGAAACGCCTGCGAGCATTTCGGTGCGCTGGCCGATCTGGCGTTGCAGGCGGTCGCGCATCCGATTAAATGCCGCCGCGGCTTGTCGCACTTCTACGGCGCCCTGAATTCTGAAAATGGGAATATCCCCCCCCTTGCCAAGGGTATCGGCAGCCGCCGCCAGCCGCCGTATGGGTCTGATCTGATTGCGCATAAACAGCATGGCCACAGCGAATAAAATAAGCGAAGACCCTGCCATCAGGGCCAGAAACAAATACGTCGTAGACGTAAACAGCCGTTTGCGCGGCGCAATGATGTGAAAGACGCCATCGGGTGCCTGAATATTAATAAAGACGTCGCGGTCCTTTGATCGTGAATCGATCACCATTGGCAGGTGGATACGATCGGTCAGCGCATGACGGAGAATGCGCTCCAGATTATTGGGTGCCGCCACGGGGGCAACATTGCGAAGGATTTCACCTTCTTTAAACGTCACATGGATGTTCCAGTGGACCCGGGCAAATTCGAAGGTCGCCTTGTGGTTTTTTGTCCCCGGAGACTGACGGGCCAGATCAATGGTAGCGGCAATATCGCCCGAAAGCCCACGGGCAAGGCGCAGTGCAACGGTATCCCAGTGGCGTTCAAAAAATACCCAGGCAGAAAATATTTGCAGCAAGATCAAGGGGGAGACGATGATTAAAAGCGACCGTCCCAGCAGGGTCTTGGGCAAAAGCCGTTTGATGAAGCGGGTGGGGTGGAAAAGGGCGCGCATGTTAATCAGGCCTCAAGATATAGCCCTTGCCCCGCACAGTGCATAGGTAGCGGGGCATTTTGGGGTCAACTTCAATCTTGCGCCGAAGTCTGGTTACCTGAACATCAATGGCGCGATCGCTGCCCGTCTCGCCACTCATGCGCGACAGGGTTTCGCGGGACAGGGCAACATCTGCACTGCGTGCCAGGGCATTCAGCAGGCTGGCTTCAGTGGTGGTCAGGCGGATCAGCGTTCCATCCCGCGTTAATTCCTGACGATTGAGGTCGAATTGACAGTCCCCAAAAGAAAGCGTGCGGCTGGGGGGTGGCTTTGCCACTGCGCGGGACAGAATGCGGCGGATGCGCAAGACCAGTTCCCGGGGTTCAAACGGTTTGGAAAGGTAATCATCCACGCCCCGCTCCAACCCATTGATGCGGTCTTCGGTTTCCCCCATGGCGGTCAACATGAGAATGGGCACGGCGTTGGTTCGTCGTAGATCGGATGCAAAATCAAGTCCGCTTTCTCCCGGCATCATGACGTCGAGCACAAGAAGATCAAAATCCAGCCCCTGCATGCGGGCGCGGGCCTGTGTCGTGTCCTGGGCCTCGGTGACGCGAAAGCCATTCTCGGAAAGATAGCGGTGCAGCAATTCGCGCAGGCGCCGGTCATCGTCAACGATCAGGATATGGGCCTGCCCGGTTTCATCGCCAATTATGTCATTCGGTGTCATTGGCATAGGCGGTTCAGTCTCTTTCGGGGCGCAAGCGGGCCGCGCCCGGATTGGCATGAGGATCGGGTGTGTCTGATTGATCGGTGGCATTGGCATTGAAAATGCGGCGATCATCTTCGCCAATGACCCCAAGCAGCACTTTGCGAAATCCATCCACGGCTTCTGCGCCGACCTGGCGATAGGCTCGGGCAAGGCAGGCGCGCTGGCTTTCGGTCAACGCGCGTTCAATCTCCATGCCTTTTGGTGTCAGCGACAGGTGACGCCGCCGGCGATCCCGCAACCCCGGTGCCTGATCGATCAGTTCCATGGCGGCCAAATCGCCTAACACCCGCGATAGGCTTTGTTTGGTGATGCGCAGAAGTTTGAGAAGTTCTGATACCGATATTCCGGCATGGCGACCGATGAAATAAAGGGACCGGTGGTGGGCACGGCCTAGTTTGTGGCGTGCAAGAACCTCGTCCGCTTCCGCCAGAAAATCACGGTAGGCGAAAAACAAAAGTTCCATGCCTTCGCGAAGATCTTCTTCGCGCAGGAACAGCGGATTGAAACCTGATTTTAAGTCAGCCATATTGACATATATGATATCAAATGCTAGTCAACGCAACATTCTTCTAACTTTGCGTAACTCTTTGAAAGCATTGGTTCATGACGTTAATTCCCTTCGATGATCGTGACGGGGTCGTCTGGTCCGATGGCGATTTGGTGCCGTGGCGCGAATCCCGGCTTCATGTTTTGAGCCATGGACTGCATTACGCTTCCTGTGTTTTTGAGGGTGAGCGGGTGTATGGCGGTAAAATTTTCAAATTGGGTGAGCATACGGAACGCCTGTTTCATTCCGCTGAAATCTTGGGCTTTGAAATCCCCTATACCATTGATGCCATCAACGCGGCCTGCGAACAAACCGTAGAAACCCAGGGTATCAAAGACGGCTATGTTCGACCTGTCGCGTGGCGCGGCAGTGAGATGATGGCGGTTTCAGCCCAGAAGACGACCATCCATGTGGCGGTTGCCGCCTGGGAATGGCCAAGCTATTTCAATCCCGAAGATCGCCTTAAGGGCATTCGTTTGACACTGGCATCGTGGCGTCGCCCAGCCCCAGATACGGCACCAACAGATGCCAAGGCTGCGGGCCTGTACATGATCTGCACCCTTTCCAAACACGATGCCGAGGCCAAGGGCTATCATGATGCCTTGATGCTGGATTATCGGGGGTTGATTGCCGAATCAACAGGGGCCAATATTTTCCTGGTTCAAGACGGCAAACTGCACACCCCTGTGCCCGATTGCTTTCTGGATGGCATTACCCGGCGCACGGTGATCACCCTTGCCCGTGATCGTGGGATTGATGTGGTGGAACGCCAGATTAAACCTGAAGAATTGGCCCATACCGATGAGGTGTTCCTGACCGGCACCGCAGCAGAGGTCACCCCCGTGAGCGAGATTGACGAACACAGTTTCGTGGTTGGTGAGATCACCCGGGGTTTGATAGAAGATTACGACAAGCTGGTGCGGACAAACACGACCACGGCTGTTTCTGCCGCCTGATCCAGAATCTGACTAGTCTTCTTCCCAACGCTTCGCGGCCTCTGTGTCGCTGTCGCGCGCAGATACCCATTTTTCACCGTCTTCTGTGTCTTCGCATTTCCAGAAGGGTGCTTTGGTTTTAAGCCAATCAATCAGGAAGGTGCAGGATTCAAGCGCATCGCCTCGGTGCGCCGCCGCACAAGCAACCATGACGATTTCTTCGCCCGGGTCCAAAGTGCCATAGCGGTGGATGATCAGCGTTGCGTCTAAATTCCACCGTCGATGGGCGTCTTGTTCAATTTCCGTCAGCATTTTTTCCGTCATGCCGGGGTAATGTTCCAGGGTCATGGCGCGAATGGCGCTGGTGCCCGCATCATCGTTGGGAACAAAATCCCGCACCAAGCCGACAAAAATGCCCAAGCCGCCAATGTCTGTGCGCCCCTGGGTCATGGCGGCCAGTTCGGTGCTGACGTCGAAATGTTCTTTTTGAACCCGGATCATGGTTGCCTCTTTCGGCTATCCGCCGGTGACCGGCGGGAATAGCCCAATTTCATCATTCATGGAGACCGGGGTGTCCGGGGTGGCGAATTCCTGATTAACAGCGATCCGGACCAGTTCCGGTCTTGATAAAGCATCGCCATGTTTGGCATCGATGTCCTTAAGCCACGCAACAAGGGCGCCTGCAGTATTTATTTCCAAAGGCGGCGTGACGGTTTCTTCGGCACAGCCAATGGTGGTTCTCAACCATGCAAAATAGAGAATTTTCATGATTTATTTCCCGGCTCGTCACTGTCTTCAGTCATGTGGGAAAGCCCGGCCCGCAGGTAGTCATACCCTGTCACCAGCGTCAGGATGGCGGCAATCCACAATCCCCACGCACCGACTATTTGCGTGCCAAGGGCCGGTGGTGCGGCTTCGCCAAGCAGCAATAAAGAGATGGCCGTCATTTGCAGGGCTGTTTTCCATTTGGCCAATTGTCCCACAGGCAGGCCGACATTAATTTCGGCCAGAAATTCCCGGAGCCCGGAGACCAAAATTTCGCGCACTAAAATAACCAGTGCGGGCATGATCAGCCAACCCGACATCCATTCTGTTGCAACCATCATGAACAGGGCCACTGCGACCATGATTTTATCTGCGACAGGGTCAAGAAACTGCCCAAGGCGGGTGACCTGATCCCATGAGCGTGCCAGATAGCCATCCATAAAATCTGTGAGCGACGCGGCCGCAAACAACCCTGCTGCCACCCAATGGGCGGTGGGCTTGTCGAGAAAGAAAGCGCCGATCAAAAGCGGGATGACGGCAATCCGCGACAAGGTTAAAAAATTGGGCAAGGTGGTCAGCATGGCTCAGAAAGTTTTCTTGATGGTTATTGGTTGGATTCTCAGTGTTCCGGTGATGGGGAGTTTAACGCTCTATGGCTCGCCGTGGAAGTGGTCATAGATACGGCGTGCAACGGTGGTGGAAATCCCTTCTACTTTGCCTAAATCTTCAACGCCTGCCTCACCGACGGCATTGACGGCCCCAAAATGCTGGAGCAGTGCCCGTTTGCGGGATGCCCCAATGCCGGAAATCTTGTCCAGTTCAGAACGGATGGTGGCTTTGGTCCGTTTTGCGCGTTGGGTGCCGATGGCAAATCGGTGTGCCTCATCGCGCAGGCGTTGCAGAAAGTAAAGCACAGGAGACCGATCAGGCAAAGAAAACGGCTCTTTATTTGGAACAAAAAACCGTTCACGGCCGGCATTCCGGTCCGGTCCTTTGGCAATGGTGACAAGTGCCACATCATTGATGCCAAGATCGGCAAACACGTCACGCGCGATGCTCATCTGGCCCGGGCCGCCATCAATCAAGACCATGTCGGGCCATTGGCCATCGGTTTGGCGGGCATCTTCGCGAAGGGCGCGGGAGAACCGCCGGTTCAACACTTCGCGCAGCATGGCGTAATCATCGCCCGGCGCCATATCACCGTCAGGATTTTTGATGTTGAATTTCCGGTATGCAGATTTGATGAAGCCTTCCGCGCCTGCAACAACCATGGCACCAACAGCGTTGGTCCCGGAAATATGGCTGTTGTCATAAATTTCAATGCGCTTCGGCGCATCAGCCAGCCCAAAGGTTTGGGCAACATCTTCCATCAGTTTGCGTTGGGAGGCATTTTCAGCCAGCCGCCGTGCCAGTGCCGCTTCGGCATTGTTGGTGGCATGTTCCATAGCACTTCGGCGTGCGCCCCGTTTGGGCACCGTGAGGGTCACCTTGCGTTCGGCCCTGATTTTCAGGGCATCGGTGACCAATTGGGTGTTGGGGATGGGGTGGCTCAGCATCACCAGCGGCGGGGGCATGTGGCGGGCATAGAACTGGCCAATGAAACTTTCAAGAATATCGGCATCACTGGTCTTGGACGGAAAGCTCGGGAAATAGGCCCGGTTGCCAAAATTCTGGCCGGAACGAAAGAAGAAAACCTGTATGGCGCAGGCCTCGCCATTGCTGTGGAGCGCGATCACATCGCCATCACCAAGGCCCTTAAGGTTGATGTCCTGGTGGCTCTGGATGCGGGTCAGCGCCTGAATGCGGTCGCGATATACGGCGGCGGTTTCATAATCCTGTGCATCGCTGGCCGCCTGCATCTGTTTGCCCAATTGATCTTGAATGCCCCGGCTTTGGCCTTTCAGGAAGGCGCGAACCTGTTCCACCAGAGCAAGGTAATCATCGCTTTCTATGCGCCCGACACAAGGGGCTGTACATCGTTTGATCTGGAATTGCAGGCAAGGCCGGGTGCGGCTTTCAAAGGTGTTATCGGAGCATGAGCGCAACGGAAAGGCCCGGCCCAGCTGGGCCAGCGTTGCGTTCACGGCCCCGGCAGAAGCAAAGGGGCCAAAATATTCCCCGGTTTTTTTCTGGGCGCCGCGGTGTTTGGTGATGCGGGGCCACGGGTGGTCGGTGGTGATGGTGATATGGGGAAACGTTTTATCGTCGCGCAGCAACACGTTATAGCGCGGCTTCAGACGCTTGATCAGATTGCTTTCCAAAAGCAAGGCTTCGGCTTCTGTATGGGTGGTGACAATTTCAAGGCGTACCGTTGCCCCAACCACACGGCCCATGCGGGCACCAAGACGTTCAGGATGGGCATAGGCCATGACGCGTTTTTTCAGGTTCTTCGCCTTGCCCACATATAAAACATCGCCCTTGGCATTTTCCATTCGATAAACACCGGGCCGGGTTGGCATGGTGGCCAGTTCGGCACTGATCAGGGCCGCCCCGGTAAGGGGTGATTTGGATGCTTTGGCTGTTGCTTTGGCCGCTGCTTTGATCTGTGTTTTTTTTGCCATGATGGCGATTGTCGTTCCTGACAGTGATGCGTCAACAATAAGGACCTTGGGTAAGCTCTGGAATTGTTAGCGAAAATTCCATTTGAGGCTATGGTTTTCGAGGGGGGGGTCTTAAATTTCTATCCACCGATTCTGTGTATAAGTCTGTGGGCAAAGGCTTGTGTAAAATACCCACCCCTAGAAGACACTGGCAGGACACCGGATTGCCTAAAATTTAGGCATAATTAATAACCTATTGAAATTAAATGCGAAATCAAAAGTCAACGATTAACACTCTGTTAAGAATAATTTTTGTGCATGATTGCAAGGATTCTAAACCGGAGGTTTTTTCCCTGTGTACAACTTAAGTGACATTTAGAGGTCTCAGGGGTGTGGCAAAGCGCATGCATTGGGCCCAATGGGGTCTTTTTTGTCCCTTTTTGCGTCTATTTGCGGCTTTTTGCCTCTGTTCTTGTGATTAATCGGTTTTGCGAAATCGTTCGATTGATTAATCGGTTTTGCGAAATCGTTCGATTTCGACACCAGCACTGGTGGCATCTTCAAAAACATCGAGCTTTTCCACCCGGACCAGCGCTGAAACGGCGCGTTCATCTTCGAGACAAAAACCCGCAATTTTTTCGGCGAGGGTTTCCACCAAGTTGATATGTGGCCCCCCCAGAATGGCCCGTATGCCATGGGCAATGTCTTCATAACAGACAACATGGACAATTTCATCCGCAGGCGGTGGGCCATCATCGAGCACGGCAACATCGATGTTAATGCAGACGCGCTGCGGGCTTTGCTTTTCATGGGCGTGAATCCCGAGAGAGCACGATGCCATAAGGTCACGGATAAAGACCCGGCGCAGGCGCTGCTGGTCCCCTGTGCTTTCAGCTGCGTGGGTCGGTGCGTGGAAGGGACGCAGGGGCTGGATCGTGGAAATTTTGGAATCTTGGGACATGGGTTTTGTTATTCCGTTTCCGGTGCGGGGCCTGGTGCTGACCAATGCAGGTGTTGGCCCGAATCGAGGGATATCATTTGCCCGGTAATAGAGCGCGCGGCAAGCAGAAAAAGAACACCATGGGCAATTTCTTCAGGTGCCACGGCGCGTCCCAGCGGGGTTGCCTGGGCTTGGGCCTCAAACTGGGCAGTATTCTGGCGGGTGCTGGGCAGTACCGGGCCGGGTGCGATGGCGTTGACCCGGATGTTCGGGGCCAGCGCCAGGGCCAAGGTTCGGGTCAGGGTCCATAACCCCGATTTCGATAGGGTGTAGGACACAAAATGCGGTGTCAGGTTTTTCACCCTCTGGTCCAGAAGATTGATGATGTTGCCTTCCAGGCCCTCTCCTAGCCCGGCTGCGAACGCCTGAGAGAGCACAAAGGGGGCGCGCAAATTGGTTTCCATATGCCCGTCCCAGCTTGTCCGGTTGACCGTATCAACCTCATCACGTTCAAACAGGGATGCGTTGTTGATCAATGTGGTGACCGGCCCAAGGGCATCTTGCGTGCGTGATACCAGCGTTTGGGTTTGATCCTCTTGGCTGAGATCGGCCTGCATGGCCATGGCCTTGCCGCCATTGGCCTGAATTTCCGACGCGACAGTTTCGGCATCTTTGCCAGATTGGTTGTAATGCACGCAAACCGAATATCCAGCACCGCCCAAAGCAATCGCAATGGCACGCCCAATGCGCCGCCCGCCCCCGGTCACAATTGCGCAGCCTTTATTTGAAACGGGTTCAGGTGCGGTCATGGCTTCATCATCATCTTTGTAATTTTATGGCGGGATCAAAAGGGCAGGGATTCAACCCCATAAAACTGTAACGCTGTATAGGCAGCATAGGTTCCCAGAAAGCCAATGGCTACGGGTCGCGATATACCGCGCTTAAGGGTAATTGATGCCAGCAAGACAATGGTCACCCCCAGCATGAACCAAAGATCGAATTTAAGAATTTGCGGCGGCACTTTTAAGGGCGTGACGATGGAAACCACCCCCATGATGGCCAGCAAGTTGTAAATATTGGCCCCAATGATATTGCCAATGGCGACATCAGAATGTTTGCGATATGCAGCAACCACGGCGGTGGCCAGTTCCGGCAGGGATGTGCCGATGGCAACCATGGTCAGGCCAATGACTTCTTCGCCAACGCCAAATTCCCGCGCTGTGGTGACAGCACCGGCAACCAGAAGCCGTGCCCCGAACACCACGGCGGCAATGCCGCCAACCACGGATATGATTGCCAGCCAGGTTGATTTTGGTCCTTCGGAAAATTCTTCAGCTTCCTGGGCGATGACATCGCCATTGGCGCTGGCCACCCGGTGCTGCTTGCGTTCGGTCCAAAAGGCATAGATTGAATAGGTCACCAACGCACCGATCATCAAGATGCCCTGAACCCGGTTGATGGTGCCTTCCAGAGCCAGACCGACAAACAGAAAGGCCGACCCCAACATGACTGAGCCATCGCGGTAGAGCGCGCGGGGATTACAATTTATGGGAAAAATCAGGGCCGATGTTCCCAAAATCAGCAAGATATTGGCAATGTTTGATCCGATCACATTGCCGACAGAAATGCCCGGTTGGCCGATCAGCGCGCCTTCAAGGCTGACCACCAGTTCCGGTGCCGTTGTGCCATAGGCGACAATGGTCATGCCGATGATCATGGGCGATACCTTTAGACGCGTCGCAAGGGACACTGCGCCGCGCACCAGATATTCCGCCCCGAAAAGTAAAAGAATAAAGCCGCCAATAATTTCAAAAACTGTCGTCATTATATTTCCCTGTATTTGGGCCTGTTGTTTGAGGGCTTTCGTCTAACACGGAGCAGGGGAAACCGCAACGTGGGGCCGGGGGCCAGCTCCGTGGGCTATCTGTCAGGCGCGGCCGTGATTGATCAGGCGCCCCCGCCTTGGGGCTGGCCGGTCTTGGCGCGGCCATCGGGCTTTTTGCCACCTTTTTTGCTGGTTTTTCTCGCTTGGGGGCGTCTTAAGGCGGCCCCCAGGTCGGTACCCAGTTCATGGGCCGAAAGCCTGCGGATTTCATCGCGCAAACGGGCGGCTTCTTCAAATTCCAAATCTGCTGCGGATTTTTGCATGCGGGCTTCCATGTCTTCAATGACCTTGCGCAGGTTATGGCCGGTCAAATGGACGGCATCGGCACCGGTATCGACATTCACGTAATCTTGTTCAAACACCGTTTGCAGAACATCGCCAATTCCTTTGCGCACACTTTCCGGCGTAATGCCGTTGGCTTTGTTATAGGCGACCTGAATTTTCCGGCGTCGATCGGTTTCTTCGATGGCCCCGGTGATCGACCCGGTCATGGTGTCGGCATAGAGAATCACCCGTCCATCAACATTGCGCGCCGCCCGGCCAATGGTCTGGATCAGGGATGTCTGGGAACGCAGGAAGCCTTCCTTGTCGGCATCCAAAATCGCCACCAATGCGCATTCCGGAATATCTAACCCTTCGCGCAACAGGTTGATGCCGATCAATACATCAAAGGCCCCAAGGCGCAGGTCACGGATGATCTCGATCCGTTCCAGAGTGTCGATATCGGAATGCAGGTAGCGCACGCGCACGCCCGCATCGTGCATGTATTCAGTCAGGTCTTCGGCCATTTTCTTGGTCAGCGTGGTCACCAATGCGCGCTGGCCATTGGCGGCCAATGCCTTGCATTCCCCCAAAAGATCATCCACCTGGGTTTCCACCGGGCGGATAATGCAGGGCGGGTCCACCAGACCCGTGGGCCGGATCACCTGTTCGGTGAAGACCCCGTGGGTCTGTTCCAGCTCCCATGGTCTGGGGGTTGCGGAAAGAAACACGGTGTCTGGCCGCATTTCATCCCATTCTTCGAATTTCAAGGGGCGGTTGTCGATGCATGATGGCAGGCGAAACCCAAAGTCGGCCAGCGTGGATTTGCGGTTAAAATCGCCCCGGTACATGCCGCCCAGTTGGGGCACGGTGACGTGGCTTTCATCGACAAACAATGTGGAATCTTCGGACAGATATTCGAACAAGGTCGGCGGCGGTTCGCCGGGTTTACGACCGGTCAGATAGCGGGAGTAATTCTCGATGCCTGAACAGTGCCCGGTGGCTTCCATCATTTCCAGATCAAAGGTGGTGCGTTCTTCCAGACGTTGGGCTTCCAACAATTTACCTTCCGCCCGCAACTGGATCAGGCGCGCCTTCAGCTCAACCTTGATGCCCTTTGCTGCTTGATCAATGGTGGGGCGCGGGGTGACGTAATGGGAATTGGGATAGACGGTGATGCGATCAAGGCTGGCCGCCTTTTCCCCGGTCAGGGGGTCAAATTCCGTGATGCTTTCTACATCATTGCCAAATAGGCTGAGCCGCCATGCGCGATCTTCCAGATGGGCCGGGAAGATTTCGACACTGTCGCCCCGGGCCCGGAAATCACCCCGCAGGAAGGCCCCGTCATTGCGCCGATATTGCCGTTCTACCAAGGACCGCAGCAGGTCTGCGCGTTCAATCTGTTGGCCCTTTTCTATTTTTATCGTCATGGATGAATAATCTTCGACGGCACCAATGCCATAGATGCAAGACACGGAGGCGACAATGATGACATCGCGGCGTTCCAGCATGGAGCGTGTTGCCGCATGGCGCATGCGGTCGATTTCTTCATTGATGGAGGCGTCTTTTTCGATATAGGTGTCGGACCGCGCCACATAGGCTTCGGGTTGGTAGTAATCGTAATAGGAGACAAAATATTCGACGGCGTTATCAGGGAAAAAGCCCTTCATTTCACCATAAAGCTGCGCCGCCAGCGTTTTGTTGGGGGCGAGGATCAGGGCAGGGCGTTTCAGGTTGGCAATGCAATGGGCCATGGTAAAGGTCTTGCCTGACCCGGTGACACCCAACAAAACCTGATTGCGGGTGCCCTGATGCAGCCCTTCGGTCAGTTCCTGAATGGCTTTGGGTTGGTCGCCGGTTGGGCTAAAATCGCTTACCAAATGGAAATTAGCATCCCCTGAGGGCCGTAAATGGGCCCGTTTGGGAATGGTGCCGGGGACATTCTCAGGTTTTGGGGATTCTGGGCCGCTCATTTCCCTTTATAGTCGGATAAAACCGGGTCTGACCAGAGCCTGAGCGGCCCGGGCTTAATTTGTTGCTTAAATTGAATACTAGATCCGCGGAGCCACACCATGATTTTGATCAGGGCTGCAAAAGATAGAGGGGAAACCCGGCTGGACTGGCTGGAAAGTCACCACAGCTTTTCCTTTGCCGATTATCAAGACCCAGCGCATGTCGATTTTGGCCCACTTCGGGTGATCAACGAAGATCATATTGCCCCTGGCGGAGGTTTCAGGCCCCACGATCACCGGGATATGGAAATCATCACCTATATGATTGATGGCGCCTTGGCCCATGAAGACAGCATGGGCAATCGCTTTACGATCAAGGCCGGTGAGGTTCAGGCCATGACAGCAGGGTTGGGCATCAGCCATTCAGAAGTTAATGCATCCCAAACAGACCCGGCGCATCTGTTGCAAATCTGGCTTCATCCTGATCGCGAAGGCTACGCTCCGGCCTATCACCAGCGTGCATTCGGCGCGGATGAAAAATATGGGCGGTTTTGCCCCATTGCCGCTGGCCCAGATATGGAGGGCCGGGAAGATGCGGTTGTGATTCAGGGCAATGCAATCCTATACGGGGCCATCCTTGGGGCCGGAGAAACGCTGGATTATGCTCCCAAACCGGGACGCCGGATCTGGGTCCAGGGGGTGGCCGGCGATATGGCTGTAAATGGCACCAAACTGGGGGCTTCCGACGGTGCGGGGATCACAGATTTGGCGCAACTGGTGTTCGACAGCAAGAAAGGTTGCTAATTCCTTCTTTTTGACCTTGATTAAGGCCCGTTCCCGGTTGTATGGCATAGACTATGTTTACGTTGATTTTTTTCGGGCCACGACCACGAACCATTACCATCCACCACCACGCCTGCGGGACACCTTAAATGACCATCCCTGAACAGTTTCTTTCAGAAAAGCTTTCTGCCATTAAACCATCAGCCACCATGGCAGTGACAGCGCTTGCCGCTGAATTAAAGGCCGAAGGCCGGGACATTATCGGCCTTGGTGCCGGTGAGCCTGATTTTGATACGCCGGAAAATATCAAGGCGGCGGCCACGGCGGCCATGGCGCGTGGGGATACAAAATACACCAAGGTGGATGGCACGCCCGAATTGCGTGAAGCCATTGTTGATAAATTCAAGCGCGAAAATGGCCTTGATTACACCGCCGATCAGGTCACGGTTGCCTGTGGGGGCAAGCACATCATCTTCAACACCATGATGGCGACCCTGAATGCCGGTGATGAGGTTATTATTCCAGCCCCCTATTGGGTGAGCTATCCCGACATCGTGTTATTTTCTGGTGGTACGCCTGTGATCATCGAGGCCCCGCTTTCCCAATCATTCAAGATCACACCGGAACAACTGGATCGGGCGATCACGCCTAAAACCAAATGGGTTTTGCTGAATTCGCCGTCCAATCCGACAGGGGCGGCCTATTCCCGCGATGAACTGAAGGCACTGGCCGATGTCTTGATGCAGCATCCCCATGTCTGGATCATGACCGATGATATTTACGAACATATCATCTATGACGATTTTAAATTCGCGACCATCGCAGAGGTTGAACCAAACCTGATGGATCGTACCTTGACCATGAACGGGGTATCGAAAGCCTATGCCATGACCGGTTGGCGCATTGGGTATGCGGCGGGTGCGAAAGAATTGATCAAGGCCATGGCGAAAATCCAGTCCCAGTCCACATCCAGTCCATGCTCTATTTCTCAGGCGGCATCGGTTGAGGCATTGACCGGCCCACAGGATTTTATCCCTGTCCGGGTTGCTGCCTTCAAGGAACGCCGTGACCGGGTGGTTGACCTGCTTAATACTGCACCGGGCATCACGTGTTCTAAACCGGAAGGCGCGTTTTATGTCTATCCCGGCTGTGATGGGTTGATCGGCAAGACCACTGATGCGGGCAAGATTTTGGAAAATGATGGCGATGTGGTGACCTGGCTTTTGGAAACCGAAGGGGTTGCCGTGGTCCAGGGGGCAGCCTTTGGGCTGTCACCGTGTTTCCGCATTTCTTATGCGACTTCTTTGGAAGTTCTGGAAGATGCCTGTTCGCGCATCGCACGGGCTTGTAAAAGCGTTTCTTAAAATAAGCCTTAAGTGACAGCTTTGCGGCACGCATTGTCCTCGATCGCCAAGCGGAAGCCCCAGCGGCACAATGAAGGACAGGGTTGTCGTTTCGGTGATTATGGTGCCGCCTCTTGCCTGATCATCGGGAATGGTTTAATTCTGCGCACATGAAAATCAATGAACGCTAGAATTTGAAGAGGAAACCCCATGTCTGTCAGTGAAGTTGAAGACGTTGCAGCAGCAACGCGTTGCACCACGTTTAAGTACGAAAAGCCTGAAAACCTGCCTGGCGACAAGATGATCGTCCAGCTTGCTGGCAGCGATGTCATTCGCGGGCGTGTTCAGGTTGTGCGCAGGGGCGGGGAAAACAACCTGCATTCCCATGATGGCATGGACGGTTTCTGGATGACCTTGAAAGGCCGGGTGCGTTTTTATGGTGTTAACGACGAGATCATTGGCGAATTTGGCCCAATGGAAGGCATCCTGATCCCCAGTGGCGTTCAGTATTGGTTTGAAAGTGCCGATGAAAGCCAGGACCTGGAGCTTCTCCAGATGGCTGGTTTTGAAAAAGGCACCAATCTGCGCCGCGTTGATGCGGCCCCCCAAAAGCTTGATCCCAATAATGTAGAAGTGATTGCCGCGGACAAGGCTCCCAACGCTTAAATAGACGTTCTATAAAAAGGATAGAGCCATGCAGAAATATATTTGTGGTGATTGCGATTATATCTACGACCCTGCAAAAGGGGACCCGACCCAAAAGATTGCGCCGGGGACATCCTTTGATGACCTGCCCGATACCTGGGAATGCCCGGAATGTGGTGTCGGCAAAGAAGAATTCTATCCGATCATCGAAAGCAATTAATCAAAACCCCGTGACAGTGTGTCTTTGGCGCATTGTCACGGGTGTTCACAAAACTGTGCATTGCAGTAAAGGGTGAAACCCGTATCCTCCCTATAACGGAGGATTTGACCATGCACATCATCAAGAAGCCGGGCTGGGCGCTGCCTGAAAGCGCTGTTACACCAGAACATATTTACAATGACCGTCGTCAATTGCTGAAGGGTTTGGCCGCCGGGCCGATTTTGGCAGCGACGGCACCGCTGTTGGTGGCCTGTGATGGTGGTGATGACGGTGCCAATGCCAAGGCAGCCGATATCAAAGACCCAACGGCGGGCCTGTATCCTGTGAGCCGGAATTTGCGCTACCGGGTGGACCGCAAGATGACGGCGGAATCTGATGCCATCGAATACAATAATTTTTATGAATTTGGGTCCCATAAATCTATTTTCAAAGCAGCCCAAAAACTTCCCATTCGCCCCTGGACCATCCGCATTGATGGCATGGTGGATAAGCCGTTCGACATCGATATCGACGGGTTGTTGAAAAAAATGCAACTGGAAGAACGGGTCTATCGCTTCCGCTGCGTCGAAGCCTGGGCCATGACCGTGCCGTGGTCTGGCTTTCCGTTAAAAGCATTGGTGGATTTGGCGAAGCCAATGTCGGGGGCAAAATACCTGCGCATGGAAACGTTCAAGAACCCTGATATTGCGCCGGGCCAAAAACAGCATTGGTATCCCTGGCCCTATATCGAAGGCCTGACCATGGCTGAGGCCCGCAATGAAATGGCCTTTATTGCCACCGGGCTTTATGGAAAGCCGATCCCCAAACAAAACGGGGCACCGTTGCGTCTTGTGGTGCCATGGAAATACGGGTTCAAGAACATCAAATCCATTACCCGCATCAGCTTCACCGATAAACGTCCCAAAACGTTCTGGGAAGAAATTCAGGCATCGGAATATGGGTTCTGGGCCAACGTTAATCCCGAAGTTCCTCATGCCAGATGGAGCCAGGCCACAGAAAAACTGCTGGGTGAAGGCATCCGTGTGCCAACCAAAATGTTCAATGGTTACGAAGAATTTGTCGCCAGCCTGTACAAGGACAAAGCGGGCGAAGACCTTTATAAATAGTTCGGCACTTAAACCGCTCCCAAAAAATTCCGTATTTTCTGGGGCTGCAGCAGTCCAACAAAAGTTGTTTCGGATTGAATTTCTGGACCGGTATCCGGGATAAGGCATTGCGGGTCCCGTACATGTACAAGGCGGATAAAACACCTCAAATATTCGGGCAAATAATCCAAACAAAAAAAAGCCGGTTCCCGAAGGAACCGGCAAGTCTAACAGGGAGGCTTCACGTCTGGGAGACGTCGGACCTCACCAAATACGCGGGAGGCCCGTGATCCAGGCCTTAGCCTGGAAACGCTTTCGGCGGGATAGGGGTAAACCGCCGTAAGAACACCGTAAAAATAGGGTCTGGTGGTAAAACTTCCAGTGCCAATACAACAACATAGCCATGCACACAGTGCATGGCTATGTTTCGAGACAACCCATTGAAATATATATAAAATTAAGAGTTAGAACCGGGTTTCGCTGATTTTACCCAAGAGGAAATCACGGAAAACAGCGACTCGTTTGGATTGGCGCAGTTCTTCTGGATAGACAAAATAGCTGTCATAGGTCGGCCCTTCCAGTTCTGGCAGAATGCGGACCATGTTGCTGATTTGGCGGACGGTGTAATCGGGCAGGGCAGCAATGCCCACCCCCGATTGCACGGCGCGATAGATGCCGTAGATGTTGTTGACCTTCAAGGTGTTGTTGGGCGTGACGCCAGCTTTTTTGACGGCTTTTTCAAGCCAGTTAATGTGCGCCGTGGGTGGGTGAAGGGCTTCGCCGTAAACGACCAGGTTGTGATTGCTTAATTCTTCGATGCTTTGGGGCATGCCATGGGCCTGAAGGTATTCAGGTGCCGCATAGACATGGTTGTGCATGGCCATGAGGGGGCGGCGCACCAAATCCGGCTGGCGTGGGGTGTTGAGCCGGATGGCAACATCGGCTTCGCGCATGCCAATATTGATTTCTTCATCAGACAACAAAAGTGTCAGGGAAATATCGGGGTACAGATCGATGAATTCCTTGACCCTGGGGGTGAGCCAGATGGACCCCAGCGCCACGGTCGCGGTGACCTTCAAGGGCCCGCTTGGCCGGTCCGTTGATTCAGACAGCTTGTTTTGGGTATCGGCAATTTTATCCACCACTTCGCGGCTGGTGGCGAACAGCAATTCCCCCTGTTCTGTTAAGACCAAGCCCCGGGCATGGCGGTGGAACAGGACCACATCCAGATCATGTTCCAGCGCAGAGATTTGTCTGGATATGGCCGATTGGCTGAGGTTCAGCGTTTCCCCGGCATGGGTGAAACTGCCTGCCTGGGCGACGGCGTGGAAGATGCGAAGTTTGTCCCAGTCCATATCTCTCTTGCCTTCCCTCTTGGCCTTAAGCGTCCTATTCGGCCTCTGCCAAAAAGCGTTCTGCTTCCAGTGCTGCCATGCAACCGGTACCGGCGGCGGTTACGGCTTGGCGGAAAATTTTATCCTGAACATCCCCTGCGGCAAACACGCCGGGGATATTGGTTGCCGTGGAATTGGGTTTTGTAACCAGATAATGTTCATCATCCATGTCCAGAATCCCCTCAAAAAGGGATGTGTTGGGGGTATGGCCAATGGCAACGAACACCCCATCAAGATCAAGGGTGGATTGTTCGCCCGATTTTACATTTTTAAGCCGAACACCGGTTACCCCTAAAGGATCGGTGTCACCCAGAACCTCATCAAGCACGGTATCCCAAATAATCCGGACTTTCGGGTTCGCTTCCAGCCGGTCGATGAGAATTTGTTCGGCACGCAAACTGTCGCGCCGATGGATCAAGATGACTTCGTCGGCATGGTTGGTCAGATAGATGGCTTCTTCAACGGCCGTGTTGCCGCCGCCGATCACACAGACCTTTTTGCCACGGTAAAAGAACCCGTCACAGGTGGCGCAGGCAGAAACCCCAAAACCCTTGAATTTTTCTTCACTGTCCATCCCCAGCCAGCGTGCCTGCGCGCCGGTGGAAATGATGATCGAGTCTGCGGTGTAAATCTTCCCGGAATCACCCGTACAGATAAAGGGGCGTTTGGAAAAATCGACGCCCATGATGATGTCAGAGATGATCTCGGTGCCAACCTTATCGGCCTGGGCCTGCATCTGTTCCATCAACCATGGGCCCTGAATGGTTTCTGCAAAACCCGGATAATTCTCCACCTCAGTGGTGATGGTCATCTGGCCGCCGGGCTGGAGCCCTGCAACCATCATGGGTTTGAGGCTGGCCCGGGCGGTGTAGATGGCAGCCGTTAATCCGGCGGGGCCGGAGCCTAGGATCAGTACCTTTGAATGGGTGTCTTCACCTGTGTCTTCTGTGCTGGGTTCTGGTGTGTTTTCGGTCATGGATGACAATCACTAATTAAAAAATTAAGGATGCCCACACAATAGAAACGCCGCCATCCAAGGGCAAGGCGAATGGGGGCTTTGAAATAATATTACCCTGTATTCCTAAAAGGGGTAAACTTCGCCTCGGTTCCAAAGCATCTTTGGATCATCAAGAACATATAAGAAAACGGAGCGGGGCATGCAACGGGTAAGGCTGGACAGGATTGATCGCCAGATATTGGCGGATCTTCAGGAAGATGGCCGCATCACCAATGTGGATCTGGCCCGAAATGCCGGTATTTCCGCACCACCCTGCCTGCGTCGGGTTCGGGCTCTGGAAGAGGCGGGCTTTATTCAGGGGTATCATGGCAAACTGGATGCAGAATCCCTTGGCTTCAAGGAAATGTTTTTCGCCCTTGTCGGCCTGGATTCCCAGTCCCAGGAAGTCTTGTCGCTATTTGAAGAAGCGGTTTCCGATTGGCCGGAAGTCCGCGAATGTCACATGATTCGCGGCGGCGGGGATTTTCTGTTGAAAATGGTTGCCAGGGATAAACCCCACCGGGATTCCCTGACCATGCAGTTAACTTCTGCTGCCCATGTCGCCAAAGTTCAGACTCTGGAGACCATTCGCACCTCGAAGGATAACCCAGGCGTCCCTGTTAATACCGATGTGGATGAATAGCCGAAGCTTATTTGTATAGCAGCTTCAGGATTTCATAACCCTTGGAACCGCCGGGCGTGGTGAGTTCAATGGAATCACCAACTTCTTTGCTGATCAGTGCGCGGGCCAGTGGGGATGTGACGGATAAAAGCCCTGATCCAACGTCGGCTTCATCTTCGCCAACAATCTGGTAGGTGGATTCTTCATCCGTATCTTCATCGACAACGCTCACGGTGGCCCCAAAACGGATGATGACGCCCTTGATCTGGCTGGTGTCGATCACCTCAGCCCGCGACAGCTTGTCTTCCAGTTCAGCAATCCGGCCTTCAATGAAACTTTGTTTGTCCCGGGCGGCGTGATATTCAGCATTTTCTGAAAGATCGCCATGGGCGCGCGCTTCCTCAATGGCATCAACGACGTTCGGCCGCTCAACGCTTTTGAGATTTTTCAATTCTTTGACCAGGGTTTCGTGACCCCCCTCGGTCATGGGGACTCTATCCATAATATCTTCCGTCTTTATCTTGGACCCTTTGGGTGCATTCTAATGAAGCCCAAGGGTAAATAAAACATTCAAATTTTAGAACCTCAAATGGTTCGGCCTAAATCAAGAATAATGTGTTTGGTGGCGTGATGGTCGACCCCCATAAAATCAAAAACATGCTTAATAAAGGGTTAATTAAAGGCTATCTGGAAAATAGGACTGCAGGGGTCTGACTTCAAGGTCTCCTGCTTTCAGTGCCGCTATTCCCAGAGTTGCCGCCAATGCACCGGCAACGGTGGTATAATACGGTATTTTGTGTGTAAGCGCATTACGACGAAGATCAAAGCTGTCGCGGATGGCTTCAGCACCCTCGGTGGTGTTGAAAACCAGCTGAATTTCGCCATTTTTCATGGCATCGACAATATGGGGCCGGCCTTCTAAAACCTTGTTGACGATGGCACATTCAAGGCCCGCGTCGCGTAAAACTTCAGCCGTGCCACGGGTAGCGATCAGTTTGAAGCCAAGGGCAATTAATTGTTGGCCGGGCTCTACCATGGCTGCTTTGTCGCGTTCTTTCACAGAAATAAAGGCCGTGCCGGAAACGGGCACTCGTGTGCCGCCGCCTAATTGTGATTTGGCAAAGGCCCGGTCAAAATCTGCATCAATCCCCATGGCCTCACCCGTGGATTTCATCTCCGGGCCTAAAATAATGTCGACGCCTGGGAACCGGGCAAAGGGAAAGACAGCTTCTTTGATGGCAACATGTTTGGGTTGTTTGCCATCGGCCAGAAAGGACTTGAGCTTGAAGGTGGAAAGTTTTTCCCCGGTCATGATCCGGGCTGCGATCTTGGCAATGGGGATGCCGGTGGCTTTGGCAACGAAGGGCACCGTGCGTGATGCTCTGGGGTTCACTTCCAGAATATAAACATCGCCATTTTTGACCGCGAACTGGATATTCATCAGCCCAACCACCTTGAGCGCGCGGGCCAGCTTTTCGGTCTGGGTGGAAATATCCTTGATCACCTTTTTTGAAAGGGACCGGGGCGGCAGGGAGCAGGCGGAATCACCGGAATGAACGCCGGCTTCTTCGATATGTTCCATAATGCCGGTAATGATCACATCTTTGCCATCGGCCAAGGCATCGACATCAACTTCGATGGCATCTTGAAGATAGCGATCCACCAAAACCGGGTTTTCCCCCGACGCCTGAACCGCAAAGGTCATATAGCGTTCAAGGTCCATTGGATTATGGATGATTTCCATGGCGCGCCCGCCTAAAACATAGGATGGGCGTAACAAAACGGGGTAGCCGATCCGGGCTGCAATCCGGGTGGCACCCTGGGTGGATGTGGCGATGCCATTTTCGGGCTGGCGCAGTTTTAAACGGCGCAACAATTGTTTGAAACGGTCGCGGTCTTCGGCAATGTCGATGGCATTTTGTGATGTCCCTAAAATGGGCACGCCGGCGGCTTCCAGCGCCTTCGCGAGCTTCAGGGGTGTTTGCCCCCCAAACTGAACGATGACGCCCAAGAAATTGCCTGAGGCCATTTCAGTGCGGATAATTTCCAGAACATCTTCTTCGGTCAGGGGTTCGAAATACAATCTGTCCGATGTGTCGTAATCGGTCGAAACGGTTTCCGGATTACAGTTGACCATGATCGATTCCAGCCCGGCATCTTTCATGGCATAGGCTGCATGGACGCAGCAGTAATCAAATTCGATGCCTTGTCCTATGCGGTTGGGGCCACCGCCTAAAATCATCACCTTGTCGCGGTCCGACACATCCGATTCATCCGCCCCCGGCACGATCCCGGACCCTTCATAGGTGGAATACATATAGGGGGTGAGCGATGGAAATTCTGCGGCGCAGGTATCAATGCGTTTGAAAACCGGATGCACCCGAAGCCGCCCACGGCGACGCGCAACCTCGGCCTCAGTCATGTCTGAAAGTTCTCCCAGACGGGCATCGGAAAAGCCCCGGGATTTAAGCCGTTGCAGGGGGCTTGCGCGTTTGGGCAGGCCGTTTTTGCGGATGTCTTTTTCGTCGTCGATCAATCCCTTGATGCGTTCCAGAAACCACGGATCGTAATGGCAGGCCAGATTGATCTCTTCGACGCTCAACCCTTCGCGGAAAGCCTGAGCAATGGTCAGAATTCGGTCATGGGTGGGGGTGGCCAATGCCTTGCGGATGGCGGCGTCCCGGTCTGCGCCATCGGCACCGGGAATGGCCAGCTCGTTAATGCCCGTCAGCCCGGTTTCAAGACCGCGCAGTGCCTTTTGAAAGGATTCCTCAAAGGTTCTGCCAATGGCCATGACCTCGCCCACGGATTTCATGGCTGTGGACAGGGTGTTGGGCGTGCCGGAAAACTTTTCAAACGTAAAGCGCGGGATTTTGGTGACCACATAATCAATGGTGGGTTCAAACGATGCCGGGGTGACGCCGGTAATGTCGTTGTCCAGTTCATCGAGGGTATAGCCCACCGCCAATTTGGCCGCGACCTTGGCAATGGGAAAGCCCGTGGCCTTGGATGCCAGCGCCGATGATCTGGAAACGCGCGGGTTCATCTCAATGATGATCAACCGCCCGGTTTTGGGATCAACGGCAAACTGGACGTTGGAGCCCCCGGTATCAACGCCAATTTCACGCAGCACCGCGATGGATGCGTTGCGCATGATCTGATATTCCTTGTCGGTCAATGTCAGCGCCGGTGCAACGGTGATGGAATCACCGGTATGGATGCCCATGGGGTCTACATTTTCGATGGAACAGATGATGATGCAGTTATCATTTTTGTCCCGGACCACCTCCATCTCAAATTCTTTCCAGCCAAGGATTGATTCTTCGATCAACACTTCGTTGGTGGGGGATGCATCGATGCCGCCGGCGACAATTTCAAAAAATTCATCGCGGTTATAGGCGATGCCCCCGCCGGTGCCGCCAAGGGTAAAGGAAGGCCGGATGATGGCGGGCAGGCCGATGATCTCCAGCCCTTCGCGGGCTTCTTCCATGTTATGGGCAAGATGCGCGTGGGCACATTCCAGCCCAATTTTTTCCATGGCCAGGCGGAACAGTTCGCGGTCTTCGGCTTTATCGATGCTTTCCTTGCGCGCACCGATCATTTCCACATTGTATTTGTCCAACACCCCACGCGATGCCAGCGTCAGGGCCGTGTTCAACCCGGTTTGCCCGCCCATGGTGGGCAACAGGGCATCGGGGCGTTCCTTGGCGATGATCTTTTCGACGATTTCCGGCGTGATGGGCTCAATATAGGTGGCATCGGCCAGATCGGGGTCTGTCATGATGGTGGCCGGATTGGAATTGACCAGAATAACGCGGTAACCCTCTTCCTTCAGGGCCTTACACGCCTGAGCGCCTGAATAATCAAACTCGCACGCTTGGCCAATCACAATCGGCCCGGCGCCAATGATCAAGATGCTCTTTATGTCCGTGCGTTTGGGCATGGGTTAGTTCTTTCCCATCAATTTGACGAAGCGGTCGAACAGGTGGTGGCTGTCTTCGGGGCCGGGGCTGGCTTCGGGGTGGTATTGGACGGAGAAAACCGGTTTGCCCCGAACTTTCAGCCCTTCCAAAGATTGATCGAACAGCGATATATGGGTGGCCTCAACCCCTTTGGGCAGGCTTTCCAGATCCACCTTGAATCCATGGTTTTGGGATGTAATCTCAACCCGTTTGGTCTTTAAATCCTGCACCGGATGGTTGGCACCCCGGTGGCCAATGGCCATTTTGGTGGTGGTGGCACCCAGGGCCCGGGCCAATAATTGATGGCCAAGGCAAATACCAAAGACCGGCACGGATGATTTCAAAATGTCTTGGATGATGGGCACGGCGTATGTCCCCGTGGCCGCAGGATCGCCCGGGCCATTGGACAGGAAAATGCCATCGGGTTTAAGTGCCAGAATTTTTTTGGCGGGCGTGTTTGCCGGAACCACGGTGACCTTGCAGCCAAGGGTGGCCAGACAGCGCAGGATGTTGTGCTTGGCTCCGAAATCAATGGCCACCACGTGGTGTTTTGGCTTTGTCTGTTTGGCATATCCTGCCTCAAGATCCCAGGCGGTCTCGGTCCAGCTATAGGATTTTTTACACGTGACCTCTTTTGCCAGATCCATGCCTTCAAGGCCGGGCCAATTGGCTGCTTTACGCGCCAGCGCTTCGATGTCGATCTTGCCTTTTGGGGCATATTGCAACGCACCATTGGGGGCCCCGCAATCGCGGATGCGGGCAGCCAAAGCGCGGGTATCAATGCCTGAAATGCCCGGCATCTTGTTCTTTGCCAGCCAGGCTTGCAGGGGCTGGCTTGACCGCCAGCTGGAAGGTTCTGTGATGTCTGCGCGGACAATCATGGCGCGCGCCGCCGGTGTGGTGGTTTCGATGTCTTCTGCGTTGGTGCCGACATTGCCAATATGGGGAAAGGTGAAGGTGATGATTTGTCCCGCATAGGATGGGTCGGTCAGGATTTCCTGATAGCCGGTGATAGAAGTGTTGAAACACACCTCAGCTACGGTCTGACCCGCAGCCCCAAAGCCCCGGCCCCAAAACGTGGTGCCATCGGCCAGAACCAGCGCAGCGTTATCGTCTGGTGCCCGGGTTTTCAGGGCCCTGTTGATATTGGCTTTGATGGTTTTAGAAGAAGCAGAAACCACGGCCCCCTTGCGCGCAATGCGCCGATTAGAGGGCGTCGAAGTGGCTTGCGCCATGGGGCATTTGTCCCTTGAGGGAAGTTTCCGATGGCCCGGATTGGGACACCGCATGATCGGGATGTTAGATAAGCAATCCAGCCCCGGGCGTCAAGGGGGAAGGGGCAAAACAGGGCTAAAATTTTTTATTATTTTTTTATTATTTTTCTGTTGTTTTTCAATGGCTTGTCATTTCTCTTGCCGTTGCCATTTTTTGGCAGTTTGTGGTAGTCTCCCGCCTTTCCCACAATGAATGGAACATTCCATGCTGCGCCAAACCATCAACGAGGCGTTGAAGACGGCCATGAAAGCAAAAGAGAAGCGGACAATTTCGACGCTTCGGCTGATTATGGCGGCCCTCAAGGATCGTGATATTGCTGCCCGCGGTGCTGGCGGAAATGATACTGGCATCGAAGAAGATGCCATTTTGGAAATGCTGCAAAAAATGATCAAGCAGCGCCACGATTCCATTGAACAATATACAAAGGGCAATCGCCCGGATCTGGTGACCCAGGAAAGCGAAGAAATTGATATCATCAATCGCTTCCTGCCCACGCAAATGGGCGCGGATGAAATGGCCGCCGCCCTTGACGAAGTGATTTCAGGGCTGGGCGCATCGTCGATCAAAGACATGGGCAAGGTCATGGCTGCTTTGAAAGAAAAGTTTGCGGGCCGCATGGATTTTGGCAAGGCCTCAGGGCTTGTTAAAGCCCGGTTGAGCGCAGGCTAAGGCCTTTTTGGGGCGGTTCCCCATATTCCCCTTATTAAGAGTTATCCCCACTGGAATTTCTTTTCCACAAGCTGGGCAATTGCCCCCGACCTAGCCTCGGGCTAAACTTGCTTATCATTAATCAAAAGAACATCTGCCTTGCGGGCTGTTCTATGATGGGCATATTCACGTTATGAGCTTTACGCCGCGTTTCCTTGATGAAATCCGCGCCCGGATTGGGCTTGCGGAGCGAATTTCGCGCAAGGTAAAGCTGGTGAAGCGAGGCCGTGAATATTCAGGCCTTTGTCCGTTTCATAATGAAAAATCACCGTCTTTCACCGTCAACGAAGACAAGGGCTTTTATCATTGCTTTGGCTGTGGTGCCCATGGCGATGTGATCGGGTTCGTCATGCACACGGATAATTTATCCTTCCCCGAAGCGGTGGAACGATTGGCCGATGATGCGGGAATAGAAGTCCCCGTCACCAGCCCCGAAGAACGCCAACGCGCCGAAGTGGCTGTGTCGCTTTACAGCGTGACTGAAAAGGCCTGTGCCTGGTTCGAAAGTGAATTGAGAGGCCCCCGTGGCGGGGCTGCGCGCAAGTACCTGCTAGAACGTGGCCTGGATGGGGAAACCGTTGCCAGATTCCGCATTGGCTTTGCCCCCGATTCCAGAGATGCGTTAAAGACGGCCCTAGTGGGCAGTGGCGTCACGGAATCGCTTTTGGTGACATCCGGTCTTTTGATCCAGCCCGATGAAGGGCGTTCCAGTTATGATCGTTTCCGGGGCCGGGTGATTTTTCCCATCTTTGACCGGCGCGGGCGTCCGGTGGCATTTGGGGGGCGTATTTTAGGCGATGGGACCCCTAAATATCTGAATTCTCCTGAAACGCCCCTGTTCCAGAAAGGCAACCTTCTCTATGGCTGGTCCCATGCGCTAAAGGGTGCCCGGGAAACCGGAAATCTGGCCGTAACGGAAGGCTATATGGATGTTATTGCGCTGATCCGCGCAGGCATTCCTGCCATGGCACCCCTTGGCACGGCGCTCACGGAAGCACAGATTGTGTCGCTGTGGCGGGTGGTTGATGAACCGGTGTTGTGTTTCGATGGGGATGCGGCGGGCCAAAGGGCCAGCTTGCGCGCCGCCGAACGGGCGCTGCCCCTGTTAAAGCCTGGATCAAGTTTCCGTTTTGTCACCCTGCCCCCAGGCGAAGACCCAGACAGTCTGGTCAAAAGCCGTGGGGGTCGCGGCATTGAAGCCCTGATGGAAACGGCCAAGCCTTTGGCTGAGGTGATCTGGGGCATGGAAACAATGGGCAAACCCATCGACACGCCGGAACGCCGGGCCTTGGTGGAAAAAAATCTGATGGCCCGTGCCCGGTCCATCGAAGACCAACAGGTGCAGGAATACTATGTGCAACATTTCCGCAAACAGTTGCGCGATGCGTTTTCTGATTTTACCCCGGTCAAGGGGGCGCGCCGGCCCAACATGAATGCGTCTCGTCTGTCCCGACTGGCCAGCGATCCTTTGATCGGTACTGAAGAAGGCCGGGCCGAGGCACGGGAACGGGTTTTGGTGGCAACGGTGTTGAACCATCCAGCGCTGCTGGGTGAGGTTGCGGAAGACTTCATCAGTGTGGATATCGGCAGCCATGAGCTGGATAGCCTGCGCCAGGCCATCTTGGATGTCGCGGCCACAGAAGATAATCAGGGTGCAGACGATCTGGATGCGGCCAAGCTGGCGCGGGGCTTGAGTGATCGCGGATTTGGTCGCGTTGTTGATGGATTGGGTGGCCAGGCACGGGTGCTGGATTGGTTCGCTCGCCCCAGTGCGGCCGTGGAAGATGCGTTGAAGGGATTTCAGAAAGCCCTCGAATTGCATCGCCATTTCAGCATTGGGCGGACTGAATTGACGGTTTGTGAGTCCGCTTTTGCGGAAAACCCCACCGAAGAAAACTGGCTGCGGCTGCAAAATCTCAAGAAAAGTATGGAATCTAACCTGATCGAAACCGAAGGGGACGAAGATTTTGGTCCTGCATCGGGGCGAAATGCGACCAGAACCGGGACCCAAAGCACCCCTTCGGCAAAAATTACGAGTGAAGATGGTTAACCCGATTGATAATTTGTGGGGTTGGGGGTCTTGAATAATAGAGGTTTAGGCCTTATCTATGCCTTGCCGTTGCGCTGGCCTAATTTTAGGCTGGCCGCGAACGGCTTGTCTGTGTCCATTCTGTCTCCGTTAAAGCGCGAGATTCTGGCACATCGAAGCGGGGTAAATTGATCAATGGCGACTAAATTACAGCAAAAGTCCAAATCCAAGGCCAAGCCAAAGCCTGTGCTGAAGGCAAAACCAAAGCCTGCATTGAAGGCCAAGCCAGCACCCAAGGCAAAATCAAAGCCCGCGCTGAAGGCAAAACCAGAGCCAAAGGTAAAAGCCAAGGTAAAGGCAACGGCAACGGCCAAACCAGCACCCAAAGCGAAATCAAAAGCTGCGCTGAAAACGAAGCCAAAAGCCAAGGCCAAAGTAAAGGCAGACCAGAAGTCGGCCCCGAAGAAAAAATCTGAAGTAGTAGAAGAATCGTCAGAAGAGAATGCTACAGAAGGTCCCGTCATTGATGCCCTTGGCGCGACCATCAAGAAAATTCTGGCCAAGGGAAAAGAACGCGGTTTTGTCACCTGTGATGAACTGAACGAAGCCCTGCCCCAAGACCAGTTTACGTCTGAACAAATTGAAGACCTGATGGCGCAGCTCAATGAAATGGGCGTGAGCGTTGTAGAGAACGAAGAGACCGAAGATGGTTCTTCCCCTGCAGCTGCCGGAAGCCCCGATGCAGGAAAGGCACCTGCGACAAAAACCACGACGCGATCCGATGACGAATATGGCCGCACCGATGATCCTGTTCGCATGTATCTGCGCGAAATGGGCTCTGTTGAGCTTCTGTCGCGTGAAGGCGAAATTGAAATTGCCAAGCGTATAGAGGCCGGCCGTGAAGAAATGATTGGCGGCATCTGTGAAAGCCCGCTGACCCTTGCTGCACTGACCGAATGGCGCGACGCGTTAAAGAGCGAAGACCTTTTGCTGCGCGACATCATTGATCTTGATGCCACCTATGGCGGCGGACCCGGCCAAACCGCACAGAATCAGAACAACCCGAACAATCCGAATAACCCGAACCATCCGAACCATCCGAACAATCCGAACAACCAGAAGAATGGCGCGGCACAGCCCAATGGCGCGGCCCAGCCAAACGGCGCGGCGGCCCCTGGTGCTGCAGCCAATAAAGACGATGACGACGAAGAAGATGATGCCGAAGTAAACCTTTCGCTTGCCGTCATGGAAGAGCGGCTTAAGCCAAAGGTTCTGAAAAATCTGGATGATATTGCCAAGACCTTTAAACGGCTGAAAACCCATCAAGATAAAAGGATGGAAATCGTCCGCAAGGGTCAATCTCTGCCCCCTGCCATCGAAAAACGTTATGAAAAGCTGACCCGCGAACTGATCGACCTGATGGAAGGTGTCCATCTTAACAATGGTCGCATTGAACAGTTGATGGATGAATTGTATGGCCTAAACCGCCGTATGGTGGGGCTGGAAGGTCGCCTTTTGCGTCTGGCGCTTAAGCAGAAGATCAGCCGGGAAAGCTTTTTGGAAAAATATTCAGGCGCTGAAGTCGATCCCAACTGGCTGCGCCGGGTATCCAAGCTCAAGGAAAAGGGCTGGAAGGCATTTGCCGAAAAGCACAAAGATGAGATCAAGGAAATCCGTGGCGATATCGTGGTGATCACCGAGCGTTCCATGCTGGATGTTGATGAGTTCAAGCGCATCGTCCACCGGGTCCAGCGTGGCGAGCGTGAAGCGGCGCGCGCCAAGAAGGAAATGGTCGAAGCCAACCTGCGGCTGGTTATTTCCATCGCCAAAAAATATACCAATCGTGGCCTGCAATTCCTGGATCTGATTCAGGAAGGCAACATTGGCCTGATGAAGGCGGTGGATAAATTTGAATATCGCCGGGGTTATAAATTCTCCACCTATGCGACGTGGTGGATCAGGCAGGCCATTACCCGTTCCATTGCCGATCAGGCCCGGACCATTCGTATCCCTGTCCACATGATTGAGACCATCAACAAGCTGGTTCGGACCTCGCGCCAGATGCTCCATGAATTTGGTCGTGAAGCAACGCCGGAAGAATTGGCAGAACGTCTTGGCATGCCTTTGGAAAAAGTGCGTAAGGTTCTGAAAATTGCCAAGGAACCCATCAGTCTGGAAACCCCCATTGGCGATGAAGAAGACAGCCATCTTGGCGACTTTATCGAAGATAAAAATGCCATCCTTCCCGTAGAAGCGGCGATCCAGTCCAATCTCAGGGAAACCACCACCCGGGTTTTGGCATCCTTGACGCCGCGCGAAGAACGCGTGCTGCGGATGCGCTTTGGCATCGGCATGAACACAGATCATACGTTGGAAGAAGTGGGCCAGCAGTTCTCGGTTACTCGTGAACGTATCCGCCAGATCGAAGCCAAGGCATTGCGCAAATTGAAACACCCCTCGCGCTCACGGCTTTTGCGGTCCTTCCTGGATACCTAAAACACTGCATTTCAGACACGAAAAAACGGTGCAATTTTGGTTGCACCGTTTTTTTTGTGTTTCTGACGCCCTCCACCTTTGATCAAGGAAGGGCTCCAGCATTTCCGGTGCGGATGGCGGCAGACAGATCGTCCATCGCCACCCGCAGGGAATTTAAGGTATCAGCCCTGAATAAAAGGCTGAGACCTTATTTCTTTTTACGCTTTTTCTTTTTCTTGCACTTTTTAGAGACCTTTGGGTTGCACCGTCCTTTACGCGCGCGGAAGGCCTTTTCCGCCCGCTTTAGAATGGATTTTGGCGTTGCGTAAATTGCTGCCATGACGACCCCGATCCGTTCCCCATTTGAAGGAACGAGTTCCAGTTTCATTTTTTTGGCTTCGGCCAAAAACTTCGGGTCCTTGATGGTGGCCCCGAAA
Organism: Rhodospirillales bacterium; assembly: GCA_018666775.1. NCBI lineage: Bacteria > Pseudomonadati > Pseudomonadota > Alphaproteobacteria > Rhodospirillales > Rhodospirillales bacterium. The sequence goes on from JABIXC010000010.1 coordinate 199,228, forward strand.
GCCGCACGCCATTCCTTTGTCCTTGTGCTGTTTGTGCCAGGCGGCAGAGCGAAGGCATTGGAAATCTCGAGGGGTTGGTACATGAACCGGATCAGTGCTTTGGCCTCGTCGTTGAGGGCAAGGTCTATGGCACGTGGGACGCCGGGAAGCATGGGATGGGCCCTGGGACCGATCTGGACCAGAAAACGAACGTATTTACTTGCAATCCAGTCTGGATGAACGGCCTGGAGGGATGCGTAACTGGCGCAGCGACCTGCGGTTTCGCCCCGTTCAATTGCAAGGTAGGTGCCGCCCGATCCCCGATAACCGGTGATTGGGTTGAACCGTGTGCCGATGGCGGCATTCAGGGCGAGTGGTGTTTTCGATGTGCCGGATCGTGCCCCGGTCGCGGCCATTTTTACGGCTTTGTCCCGTGCGTCCTGAACCGTCTTGAAACCGGAATCTGAACGAACGTAACAGGCCTGGATATTGCTCTGAAGGCTGCCGATCCAGACGAACTTTTGCATGTCGTAGTTATATTTGCGTTTTGGCCGCAGAAGGGGATCGGTAATCGGCCCCTGTGCCCAAGTGGCGAATTCAGTGCCATCATTTTTAGCCCGATTATACAGCGTCGTGACGGCGCCCATGCCACCGGCACCCGGTAAGTTGCGGGCTACGAATTCCGGGTTCCCTGGCAGATGCCGCATCACGTGACGCGCAAACGTGCGTCCATAGAGGTTAACGCCACCGGAAACGCCGCCGCCGATCCAGAGCGTCAGGGTTTTTCCTTTGAAAAATGGAGCAGCCTGTGCCGGGCTGCCAGCGAGGCTTCCGAGGGCAACGGCAACAGCCAGCCCGAAAGCGGCCACCTTGATTGTTTTAATCATCTTTCTTCTCCCGTTTGGTTGGTTTAATTTTTTTATATGCGGTTCAATTTCTGTTTCATAGTCCGTTGGCCGGGTACAGGTGTCAATCCCGATGGTCGTTCGGGGGTTTGCCTACATGGATGGAATGGTGTCATGGAGGATCGGGAACAGGTCGCCGAGGACGGTCGCTGGCCAGGGCAGCAGTAACAATTTTTCAAAGAGCAGGTATGAAAATACCGTCATCCCCGTCGCTAGAATAGCGACGAGCCGCCATGGCTCCCGCCCTTCAACCCGCATGTAGGCGATAACGAAAAGGGTTACCGTCGGGATCATGCCGATAAGGGCGACAAAAACCATGAAGCCCAGAAGCCATCCAAAGAAAGCCGCAGCCCGCTTCAGCATGTCACGCGTCGGCAGCCCCTGATCATCGGCTCTTGTATCAAGATGCAATTCTTTGCGGATTTTGGCACCGTCGTCTCCAACAGCATCGTCATCATCATTCCGGAACGTGTGGTTGAACAGGCTGATAGCCGAGAACAGCAGGGCCGAATAGAGAACGATCAGTGGGACAATTTTGGATAACGGGTCCCAGTCTCGGGTCAGCCAGAGAAGCCAGACGAACAGGCTGATATAAGCGGCGTAGAAAGCAGTTTGTATGTTGACCTTCGGGCGGCTCATATTTTTTAACATTGCACCAACGCCACTGGATGCTTTTACTTCGCGGATAAAAGGCCGGGCAATCCCAATAAGGGCCATGCCAAACAGAATGATCACGCCGGGACGCCACAGCCAGTCAAAGCCAAAGAGATCGACCGAAACGAACATATATCGCTCGACAATATCGCCAAGGACCACCCCCAGGATCAGCGGGGGTCGTGGCCAGGAAAGGCGTTTCATGATCCACCCCACAAGTCCGAAAATGAATACGGCGTAGAGATCGCCCCATTTTCGTGACCCCTGGAAGGCTGCAATGAAGACGATGGACAGGATCAGCGGCATCAACACCGAAAAACGGATCAGTGCCAGTTTGGCGAACTGGTCGGAAAACATAAAACAGATGCCGGCCCCAAGAATGTTCGCGAGCGCAACCGACCACACCATTGAATAGGTAAGGTCAAGATGCGTGGTCAGCATTTCCGGTCCGGGCTGTAGCCCGTGGATCATGAACGCCCCGAGCAGAATAGCCATCCCCGCAGAGCCGGGAACGCCGAATGCGATGGTCGGCACAAGCGCGCCGCCTTCCTTGGCATTGTTGGCGCCTTCTGACGATATGACGCCCCGGATATCGCCTGTGCCGAACGTTTCCGATCCGCCTTTTTCCGATTTTGCGCCATAGCCATAAGCGATCCAGTCCACAACAGGCCCGCCGAGACCAGGCACCGCGCCCAGCGCCGCACCCAGCCAAGCCACCCGAAGGACCAGCCACCAGTTTTTGAACGTATCCCTGACACCCTGCATCTGTCCCTTGCGGCTATCGACATGGGAATCCGAAGCGATGGATCGCCTCTGGATGGCCATGTCAGCAAGTTCAGGCAGGGCGAACAGGCCAAGCGAGATGGGGACAAGGGGGAACCCTTCAAAAAGGTAAAGGGTATCAAAGGACCAGCGCTGGTTCCCGGTCTGCGGATCGGTTCCAACAAAGGAAATCAGGAGTCCCAGCGCCGCTGCGCAAAGGCCGCGAAGCGGCGAGGACCCGGACAGGACCGCGACCATAGACAGGCCAAAAATGGCAAGCCCCAGCATTTCCGGAGACCCAAAAGACAGCATGACCGGTCGCAAGATGGGAATGCTGATGGCAAGAAGAAAAGCACCAAAAATGCCGCCAAGAAGGGACGCCGTATATGCCGCCCCGAAGGCCCGGCCGGCTTGGCCCTGTTTGGCGAGTGGGTGCCCATCAAGAATCGTTGCAGCAGATCCCGACGTCCCGGGGACCCCGAACAGGACTGCCGGGATTGTATCCGATGTGGTGGTTACCGAACCCATGCCCAACAGAAGTGCAAAGGCGGCATAGGTATCCATGCCAAATGTAAAGGGAAGCAGAATGGCGAGCCCGACAATGCCACCAAGGCCCGGGATCACGCCAAGAACAAGGCCTATAATAACGCCCAGAAAAAGGAAACCCAGTCGCATCGGGTCAGACATGATGACAACCGCATTCCCGGCCGCATCCAACATTTCAACAAGCATATTTACCACCCACGCGCCCGTTTACAGGGCAACTTTTGTTCTATTTTGACGGGGGCACATTTCTTCTGACCCCCTTGGCCCCAGAATGTCATGGTCCGGGGGGGGCTGGCAACCCACAACGCCTGCTTTAAACGGGACTGCTTTCGCCTCTGCGATTTATTTTGTGTGTTTGGCATCCCGCCCTTGGACGAAGGCGGGGAAATCGGGTAATTTGCGGTGGGCCCGTAGTTCAGTGGTTAGAACCCACCGCTCATAACGGTGTTGTCGCTGGTTCGAATCCAGCCGGGCCCACCATTTTTGCGCGATTAGGGGAAGAAAACATGGGCAAGGCAAAGGCGTTGGGCATTAATCACGTGGTTTTGGAAGTGGAAGACCTGGATGCGGCGCTGGAATTTTATGGCCGCATTTTTGATATTACCGCCCGGGATCGGGGCGACCACAATGTGTTCATGGATATGGGGGACCAGTTTATCCAGCTAACATTGAACAAACGCGACGGGGCGATCGATACCAAACGTCATTTCGGGTTTGTGGTGGATAACCGGGACGGCATTCGCGAAACGCTGGGTGAAATGGGGGTGGAAATCATTGGTGATCGCCTTAATTTCCGGGACCCATGGGGCAACCGGATCGAAGTTGTGGCCTATGACAATGTTCAGTTCACCAAGGTGGAACATGTGGCAAAAGCCATGGGCGTTGACGGGGTGCAAAAGAGCGAAGAAGTGCTGGGGGAACTGGCCCAAAAGAATATGGCACCAGACCAGCAGGCCTGATACATTCCGGCCTTCACAAGGACCAATGACGTCTCATTTACGCTAAATTCAGAAGGATTTTCACATGGCCAATGCGCCCCATAACCCCCCGTTTCGTGCCGAATTAATCGGCAGCTTGATCCGTCCCGATGCCATCAAGGCGGTGCGCAAGGCATTTGAAGCAGGTGAGACCGATGCTGCCAATATGCGCGACGTTGAAAGTGCTGAGATCAAGAAGGTTATTGCCTTGCAGGAAGAGCTGGGCTTCAAGGTGGTTAGCGATGGGGAATTGCGGCGTTATTCCTATTACGACAGTTTCACCACCCACGGCATTACAGGCATGCGTGAAGGCCCCGATATCCGTGGTAAATTTGCCTATCATGACAAGGGCGGTGATGTCATCGGACAGCGCGTTCCCCAGATTTATGACAAGGTAAGCTGGGCCGGACCGACCAATGTTTCCGATTATGAGTTTGCCGCATCCTGCACCAAATCGGCGATTGTTAAAATGACCGTTCCGGGGCCGGCGTATATCCATTTTCGTGCGGGCCGGGCCAATATTTCCGAAGACATCTATCCCAATCTGGATGATTACTGGTCAGATCTGGTCGGGGCCTATCATGGGGAAATCAAGTCTTTGTATGACGGGGGGTGCCGGTATTTCCAAATCGATGAAACCTCCATTGCCAAACTGGGTGACCCTGAAATTCGCGCTGGCTTGGCCGAACGCGGCGATGATTGGGAACAACTTCTGGATACCTATATTGAGGCCTGTAATGCAGTGGCCGATGGTGCCCCCGATGATATGGCCGTTGGCATCCATCTTTGCCGGGGCAATAAAGCAGGCCATTGGCAGGCAGCGGGTGGCTATGATGATGTTGCTGAAAAACTGTTCCGCAATCTTCGGATCAATACTTATTTTCTGGAATATGATTCCGAACGTGCCGGGTCATTTGCACCGTTGGCGGCGCTGCCCGATGACAAGACCGTGGTGATTGGCGCCATGACAACCAAATCAGCAGAGCTTGAAACCGCCGATGCCCTGAAAGCACGGATCAAGGAAGCGGCTGAATTTGTTGATCTTGATCGGCTCTGCATTTCACCCCAGTGCGGGTTCTCAAGCTCGGTCGAAGGGGTTATGAACGTCGAACAGCAGCGTGCCAAATTGACCCGCCTGATTGAAGTGGCCCGTGAACTTTGGTCCGATGCCTAAACCCGCATTCGGGATCGCCTAGAGCAAATACCGTACCCCGATGGGATAGCCCTTTTTTAGCGGGTCGCGGTAGTAGCTTGCGTGCAGGATGGTTCGGTTATCAAACACGCAAATTTCACCGCACCCTTCAGGGGCGCGCCATTTTTCTTCGACCATGATGTCACCAATTAAGGGTTCCACCGCTTCATTGGCAAACAGGTCGTAATGGGCCTTGGTCGGGCTATGGGCGCGCGTGCCTTCTCTGAGCGACTGGGCATAACAGACCGCATTGGCACACAACAGAGTGGTTGATGTCCTGGGTGCCTTATGGATGGGATCAAAGGGGTCGCGGCAAAAAAAGGAATAAACATTGTCACTGTCAGGGGGGCGGTCGTAATGAAATGCCAGAGACGGAAAAATATTTTTCTGTCCCTGGGCCCGTTCTTCGGATGAAAGATGGGTGTGTTTGAATAAAACCACGCCAAAGCGCGCGATCATATCCTTGATAGTGTCATGGAGAACCCAGTCAGCGTTATAGGCTGCGAGTTCCACTTCGTGATCGAATGAAACCAAAAGCCCAAAATGTTCAAACGGGCAAGTGATTCCGGCCCCCATTGCCGATGCGCCATAATGGGCTTCGATATTTTCTCGATAATTGGGAATCAGGATGCGCATGGTGACGGTAGCGCCATCGACAGACATGGTCTGCGGCATTAAGGGGGCTGTTTCAAGGATCGTCGGAGCGGGCGGTGTTAAAATCACAATTAAGGGCTATAGCGCGCCTTTCAAGCGGGAGGTTCGAGCCTTCATGAGCGGGGTTAGACGCTCAGCAATGGTGGCGACATCTTGCTGAAGTATCTCAAGAGGCTGGGGGTTGTCGTCGGTGATGGGCTCAACACAAAAGGTGGTGTCAGCATTGTCGTCATCGCTGAAGGTCAGGACGACCCGCCAGCGAGCGTTGATGATATCCCTGTGGAAAAGGTCTTCCAGGCATTCCCCTAAAATTCGGATGTGGATCAACGAATCGGTATAGAACCAAACCCTGGGCAATTTCCACAACTGGCCATTGGTGTGGGCGTGTCCTTCGCAGGACCAGCAGGGATCAAACACGGAATAGCTTTTTAATTCAAAGACCAGCGGTGCGATTTTTGGCTCAATGGGATAATTCTCAGGGTCGCTCGACAGCATCTCGCCAACATCAGGGCAGTATCTTGAACATGTATTCGGGTTGGCCTTGGGGCAATTCGCGGCACAGGGGATCGTCTGCTGCCCGCAGCCTTCGGCCAGGGCATCCAGTTCAGCACGAAAACTTGCAATCCGATCAGGGCTGCAATCGCGTTTCTCGATCTTCATAACCCGCCTTAATGGTCCAACAAAGACACGTCAAATTAAGCTGCCATGTTTAGCAGCAGGCGAAACAAGGGTTGCATTGAAATTCTTAAATTTAGATAAATTGGTGTTTGCTAACCAGGTTTAGCCCGCCAAGTGGGGCCAGAAGGCAGGGGGGCTTTGCCATTCGAAGGTGTGATTATCCGGCTTTGGCCTGTTCGAACTTGTGTGCAAGAAGGGCGGCCTCGGTACGGTTGTTAACCTTGAGCAGCTTTAAAATGGTGGAAACATGGATTTGTACGGTGCGCGGCGATATCTCCAGGGCCTTGGCGATGTCGGCATTGCGTTTCCCTGTGGCGACCAATTCCAGAACCTGGCGCTGGCGGGATGTCAAAACCCCCAGGGGGCTACTGTCGTCTTCATAGATGTAGCTGGTTTGGGTTTCCTGCAATATTCCAGGTTCTGGTGTATCTGCCAGTCCTGCGGGTAGCCAAATTTCACCAGACAGGACGCGTTCAATGGCAATGTCCAGGGCCGCCCGTGGGGATGATTTGAGAAATAGCCCCGCCGCCCCTGATTCAATGGCGCGCAATGCCCAACGCCGGGAATCTGTGGCCGTCATGACAATAATGGGGACCGTGGGAGCGGTCTGGCGCAGGCGTTTCAATTCACCCAAAGGTTCAATTTCAGGGATGGAGAAATCAAACAGGCAAAGATCAAAGGATGTTTTGGAGGCAAGGGCCTGTAGGGCCATGTCCAGATTTTCAATTTCTGTGATTTTAGAGCGAGGATTTATATCTAGAAGGTGGCTGGCAAGCCCGGCTCGCGTTGCCCAATGGGCATCGACAATCAAGATATTCATGAGCCCGCATTTCCTCTGGCTGGCAGATGCGGCCCTATAGTGTTTGCCGACATATCCCAATTCTTACTGTTTAATTTACCATAAATACAGAGCCACTCTTAGGGGAGTTCGGCATAAAAGTCTAGTAGGTTTGGCCCAGAACATAACCTTGAAGGCCTGAATAACAGCCAGAATATTTCTCCGGTGTTGCGAATAATTATGAGTCATTTCGAAATTAAACCTTTTGTTTACCGGTTTACCTTAAAAACAAGATTGGATTTTAGACAAAGTAGATACGAAATTTGCGTAACACTAGCCTGCCAGCGAAATGCCACTCATTCGCATAACGCTATTAAATGAATGCAAAGGTCAAAAAATGCAGAGGCTGGGGGACAGCCTTGATTTTACCTTTGGAGACCCATAGGGCCCCTAAAAGGCCCACTAGGAAGGAAAAAATAATGTTTTCGGCACTTAAAAAGAAAGTTGGCCCCTCTGAGGTCAGCACTTCAGGAGAATTGGAGACCGCGGCATTCCGCCAGATGGTCGATCAAATGCCCATCAATGTGATGACGTGTGATCTCGTGGAATTCAAGATCAACTATGTGAACCAATCAACCTTGGACACAGCGAAAACACTGGAAGCCGTTCTTCCCGTCAAGGCTGATCAACTGGTTGGAACCTGTGTTGATATTTTCCACAAAAACCCGGCCCATCAGCGCAAGCTGCTGTCTGATCCCGCCAATCTGCCCCATAAAGCGCAGATCACTGTGGCAGATGAAATTCTGGATCTTTTGGTCACAGCTATTTATGACGCTTCGGGCAAATATATTGGCCCCATGCTCACCTGGTCCATTGTTACCGAACAGGTGAAGGCCGATTTTGAAACGTCTCGTCTTTTGAACATGATTGAGCAGATGCCCATGAATGTCATGACGGCTGATCTTGAAACCTTCAAGATAGATTATGCCAACCAGGCGACACTGGATACGATCAAGACCCTGGAACATGTCATGCCGGTCAAGACCGATGAATTGGTTGGCACCTGTATTGATATCTTCCACAAGGACCCGGCCCATCAGCGTCGTCTGTTGGCCGATCCTGCTAATTTGCCCCATCAGACGATTATCGAATTTGCCGGAGAATATTTGGACCTGACGGTCACGGCGATCACCGATAAGTCAGGCAAATACCTTGGGCCGATGCTCAGCTGGGATATTGTCACAGCCAAGATCAAGTCCGAAGCTGATACCAAGCGCCTGTTGAGCATGGTTGATCAGATGCCGATCAATGTGATGACCCTGGATCCAGAAGACTTCACCATTAACTACCTGAACCAGACTTCTAAAAATACGCTCAAGCAGGTTGAAAGCCTGTTGCCGTGTAGTGCGGAAGAAGTTGCAGGCAAATGTGTGGATATCTTCCATAAAAATCCTGCCCATCAGCGTCAGCTGCTTGGCAACCCTGATAACCTGCCCCATGAAGCCAATATCAAACTCGGCGATGAAACTCTGAAATTGGAAGTTTCAGCAGTCCGTGATGAAAGTGGCAAGTATCTTGGGCCGATGGTTTGTTGGGATGTGATCAGTGAACAGATCGGCATGGGCATTCGCGTTCGTGAAGTGACTGATGCAGTTGCTGCATCAGCGACCGAACTGAAATCCACTGCTGAATCCATGTCGGCAACGGCAGAAGAAACCAACCAGCAGGCTGGTGCTGTGGCGGCTGCCTCTGAACAGGCAACAACCAATGTCCAGACTGTGGCATCTTCTGCGGAAGAACTGTCCGCTTCGATCAACGAGATCGGGGAACAGGTCTCCCAGTCTGCCAACATTGCCCGCCAGGCAGTTGAAGAAACCCAAAAGACCAACGAAACGGTCCAGGGTCTCGCCGAAGCGGCACAAAAGATCGGTGAAGTTGTGAACCTCATCAACGATATTGCGGCTCAGACCAACTTGTTGGCCCTGAACGCAACCATCGAAGCGGCCCGTGCCGGTGATGCAGGTAAAGGCTTTGCGGTTGTGGCTTCTGAAGTCAAGAGCCTGGCCACCCAGACGGCCCAGGCGACTGAAGAAATCGCTGCTCAGATCAATTCAATGCAGACGGTAACCCAGGAAGCGGTCTCCGCCATTGGGGGCATTACCTCTACCATTGAACAGATCAATGAAATCGCTGGTGCCATTGCGGCGGCGGTTGAAGAGCAGGGTGCTGCAACGCAGGAAATTGCCCGCAACACCCAGGAAGCTTCGAAAGGCACCCAGGAGGTCTCCTCCAATATTGCTGGTGTTACCGAAGCCGCCCAGGAGACCGGAAAGGCATCAGAAGATCTTCTGAATGCTTCTTCGGAACTCGCCAAACAGGGCAACCAGCTTTCATCTGAAATTGATCAGTTCATGAGCAAAATTGGCGCTGCATAAGGCCGGTTTTACCCGCCCGAAGGTCAAACTTCGGGCGGGCAATTTCTCTACTGAATATCTGGTACATTCTGAATTATTATTTTTTTCCTTCTAAACCGGTCCGCAAATTTTGCGGGCCGGTTTCCTTTTGTGCCCTAGTCCAGATAACCGCATTCACGCCAATAGGCTTCAGCCGCATCATGCAGCGGCACATCCAGCGGCGTATCTGGGGCATCCCTGCACATGCGTGCTACCGGCAGCGCACCTTCGCCTTGCCAGGGGATAAGGTCCCGTCGGGCATCCAGGGCTTTGCAAATGGTGTGTACCAGATCATCGGGGGTTTTTTCCAAGACATAGATCGGCCAACCACTGAAATCAATGGTGAGAATATCGTGAGGTAATTTGGGATATAGGCTTTTGCTGATAATCCCACGGCGGTACCCAATGGCTTCTAGCTTCACAACGGTTTCTTCCCGAAGCGACAGGATGTTCATGCCTGCATCAATGGCATCTTCAACCCATTCCTGCACTGCCTCATCAAAGATGGCATCGGCCGTGCCGGCTTCAATGGCACCAAACCGGGGTTTTCCGGGGCGCACAGCATAATCGACATTGCCACCCCATGATTTGATGTCATCAATTGAAAAGCCGGCGGCGGCCAGAATGTGCTCGACCATTATGTGAATGCAATGGTTGGGTGGATCGCGCAGCAACATGCGCAGGGGATATTTTTTGGCACCAATATCTTCCAGATTAGTGATCCCTGAATCTGAATTAACGGCGAATACCAGTTGATCAAAAGACGGGATGACACCGATCATGCGAACGGGTTGGGGGGCCGTAAAAATGCCAGTCCCCCGATGGGCCATGGTTAAGATGGCGGCCGGATTAATCATGGAAAGGGTTGCCGTGCCATCAATGACCGCATTCAGGCCTTCCATTGTGCTGTTGCCAAACAGCGAAACGGGCCAGGTATTTGCATCTTTTTCACGTATCTGGATATTGACTTGGCGCATGGGCTGATCTTCGATCGCCACCATGCCAGCGGCCATTTCCAGAACCAGTTGGGCACGGATGGTTGATGCGCTGACCCAGTTTTCGCTCGCCTCTTTTGGTGATTTTTGTTCGCTCATGTTTCCCCCTGTATCCACCTGTAGCGGTGTTTCTATTTTTATAGGACCAGTTAACCATCCAGAGTAGCAAAGCACAGCTAATCTTTCTAAGGGGCGTTCTAGAAACACACTGAATTTTTGGTGGCAATATGCTATTTGGTGGCGACACCCTGTGACCCTCTAAATTAACGGTGCTAAATCAGTATGTTAGAAAATATAAAATACATCTACACCATGCAGAACATGACCAAGGCCTATCCAGGCCAGCGGGAAACTGTGAAGGATGTGACCCTGGCCTTTTTGCCGGGAGCAAAAATCGGGGTGCTTGGTACCAATGGTACTGGCAAGTCCACAGTTTTGCGGATCATGGCGGGGCTGGACACCGAATTTTCAGGTGAAGCCCGTGCAGCGGACGGTGCCAAGATCGGCTACCTGCCCCAAGAACCGGAACTGGACCCAGCCAAGGATGTGATCGGCAATGTCCTGGAGGGGCTTGGTGAAATCAAGGAAATCATGGATCGGTTTGAAGCCGTCAGTGCGCGCTTTGCCGAGGAAATGACCGATGATGAAATGACGGCCCTTTTGGCCGAACAGGGTGAATTGCAGGAAAAAATTGATGCCGCAGACGGCTGGGAACTGGAACGTCAGGTGGAAATCGCCATGGATGCGCTGCGCTGTCCGCCGTCTGATGGGGATGTGACAACCTTGTCCGGGGGGGAAAAGCGCAGGGTGGCACTTTGCCGGTTATTGCTAAGTCGCCCTGATCTTCTTCTTCTTGATGAACCGACCAACCATCTGGATGCAGAATCCGTTGCCTGGCTGGAACACTTCCTTGCTGATTATGAAGGCACGGTGGTTGCCGTGACCCATGACCGGTATTTTCTGGATAACGTGGCGGGGTGGATTTTGGAATTGGACCGGGGCCGTGCGATCCCGTTTGAAGGCAATTATTCTGCATGGTTGATAGCCAAGGAAAAGCGGCTTTCCCAAGAAGCCCGCGAAGATGCCGCTCAGGCCAAGGTCGTTGCCCGTGAACTGGAATGGATTCAGGCAAGTCCAGAGGCCCGTCGGACAAAGTCAAAGGCCCGGCTTGCTTCTTATGACCGCCTGGTAGCAGATGCAGAAACCCGGACCGTTGGGAATGCCCAGATTTTAATCCCGCCTGGCCCGCGTCTTGGGACTGTGGTGGTCGAAGCCAAAGGCTTGACCAAAGCCCATGGTGCAAAACTTTTAATTGATGGACTTGATTTTCAATTGCCCCCAGGGGGCATTGTTGGCGTTATCGGTCCCAATGGGGCTGGCAAAAGTACCTTGATGCAAATGATTACCGGTGCCCAAGAGCCCGATCAGGGCAGCTTGCGCCTTGGTGAAACAGTGAAGCTTGGCTTTGTGGATCAGTCTCGTGATTCGCTGGAGGATGGCAAAACCGTTTGGGAAGAAATTTCGGATGGCGAAGATGAAGTCATTCTTGGCAAACATCACATGCCGTCGCGTGCGTATGTTGGGGCATTTAATTTCAGGGGCCCCAACCAGCAGAAAAAAGTTGGCCAGTTATCGGGGGGTGAACGCAACAGGGTGCATTTGGCAAAGATGCTGAAATCTGGGGCCAATTTTATACTTCTTGATGAACCCACCAATGACCTGGACGTGGATACATTGCGGGCATTAGAAGAAGCCTTGCTGGATTTTCCCGGAAGCGCTGTTGTTGTCAGCCATGACCGGTGGTTTCTGGACCGGATTGCCACGCATATCTTGGCCTTTGAAGGCGACAGTCATGTGGAATGGTTTCAGGGCAATTACGCTGATTATGAAGCAGACCGTCATCGGCGCCTTGGCGCTGCCGCTGATCACCCCCATCGCATCAAATACAAGCCCCTCGCCCGGAATTGACCAGCTCGTTTACTGGGCCCGTTTATTGAGAGGGTGTTTCTGCTTCGAACCGGTTGGTGGCTTTGCGCAGGGCTTCGATGAGGCCCTGAACGCCTTTTCGGCGCTGATTGATGACTGATGCAAATTGTTTGCGATGGGTCAGTGGCATGCTGATGCCTTCAATTTTTAAATCCAATGCTTTGTATTCGCTGGTTTTTTTACGAATACGCATTTCCATGCTGATGGCCGGCCCTGAGACCTGATTGATGCGGCCATAGACGACGGTCAGGTCGTCATTTACCGGGACGACCCGAAGGACATCCACTGTTTGCCCACTGTATTTCTTGAACAACCCAGCATAATTATGGGCAACATAAATTTCATAGAGTTTGAGAAATTCGTTGAATTGTTTGTCGTTGGTTCGACGCCAATAAACGCCAAGAACGAACTTGGCGACTGCAGGGATATCAAAGGATCGTGTTAACAACTGGCGCAAGCGTATTACACGTTCGCCATCGCTGATCTTTCTTGAGGCCAGATCCTTGATAACGGTGTCGCTCAAATTCTGGACAAAATCTCTGGCACCACTGCGTGACTGTGCGACCGTTGGGGTTGCCAACATTAGCGCTACCGCAAGGACAGAAAAGAAGCGGGTGGCCCGATTGGGTCCGGCCATCCGGCTCAGTCCAGTAATTTGTGAGCATGCAAAATTCATCGCAAAACATCCCATCTGAAGGCTTTAGACGGCTTACTCTGCGCTTGCAGATTTGTTGTCGAGTTTATTGTTGCGCGGTTGGTATGAAATGCCAGGCACGGGTTGGGCAGAGGTTGGCGCCCCATTCAGGATTTCATTGGTCCGGCGTTGACGGTACAGGCTGCGAATAGCGGTGTAGTAATCAATCGAGGTCCGTTTCAGCTCGTCCAGGGTTTCCATATTTCGTGCCCGAAAATCGATCCCGGTGGTCATTGCCCGAGCCGTGATCCAGCCATCGGCATTTTCATTGCGTGCCCAGATGTTAACAGGATCTAGGAAATATTCGGTGACTAGACCAGCCGCATCGCGGGGATTGCTGGGGCCGAAAAATGGCAGAACCAGATACATCCCGTCGCTGACACCCCATTTGGCAAAGGTCTGCCCAAAATCTTCAGAATGGCGTTCCATGCCCATAGACGTGGCAGCATCGAAGACGCCTAGAATACCAACCGTGGTGTTGATCACAAACCGACCCGTGGTATTGCCCGCGCGGTCCATTTCACCTTGTAAAAGGTCGTTTGCCAAAACCACGGGAGAGCGCAAATTGGAAAGGAAATTGTTGACGCCCTTCTGGACAGGTTCGGGTAAAACTTCACGGTAAACGGTTGCCGCAGGTTTGAAGAACATGCCGTCAACCTGAAGGTTGAATTGGAACATTGCCCGGTTAAAGGGTTCCAATGGGTCGTTGTCATTTTCAAATTCAGCCCGCGCAGCTGGGTCACTTGGCGGGGTGGCACACCCCTGCAAAAGGAAGCCACCCATGACGATGGTCAAACCAGCCACAAACCGTGGCAGGGCACTTAACCCTAATGAAGAAAAAGCAAACATCATGTCTTTCCGATAAACGCGGCCCAAAATCGTGCCGTAGTTAACCATATAATAGATTGATCACCAAACAAGTTACACAAAAAAATACACGGGTCTTAGATAGTTACCCCAATTTTGGCAAGCATGGAAGGGGGCTTGAATTGAACCGCTATGATTGCTCCGTCATGTAAAGTTTTTCTTAAATTGGACGTAAAAATATGGCTTTTTAATTTTTTACGCATATCCAAAAATGCATCTAAATTATAGGTTTTGTTCTTTGCAGGGGGTCGTTATTTGGGGCAAAAAATCTGTGATTACCCCCAAATATTCGTCATTTTTTTACAATTTCTTCATACATAATAATATATTTATTAATATATACATATAGGATATGTTGCCGCATCCACACCGCCCCGCCGTTTTGGGGGGCAATTTACTGAGATGATGTGGGTTGCGCGCAAAGAATGGAAAACGTGATGGTTGGTTTTGATGAATTTCTGACAAGTCTTCGGGCAGCGGCTGAGCCGACCCGACTTCGGTTGCTGGTGCTGTGTGCCAGTGGCGAATTAACGGTGACGGAATTGACCCAGATTTTGGGCCAGAGCCAGCCGCGTGTTTCCAGACACCTCAAACTTTTGGTCGATGCGGGGCTTTTGGAACGATTCCGCGAAGGCACATGGGCTTTTTATCGTCTGGCGCGGGAAACAGACCGGGCTAAACTTGCCCGTAAAATTGTTGATATGTTGCCGATGGATGATCTCGCGTTTACCCGGGATATGGAGCGGTTTTCCGACATTCAGCAGGACCGGGCCAAAGAAGCCCAAGCTTATTTTAGTAAAAATGCTGCCCAGTGGGATGCATTACGTAAATTACATGCCGATGATTCAATGGTCGACGCCGCCGTGCTTAAAGTTTTGGGCGATGCCCCGATTGGGTCGTTCCTGGATATCGGGACCGGCACCGGGTGCATGCTGGAATTGCTGGGGCCGCGCGCAAAAGACGGGCTCGGCATTGATTTCTCAAGCGACATGTTAAACGTGGCCCGGGCCAATCTGGAACGTGCAAAGCTCGTTAATTGTCAGGTTCGTCATGGCGACATGTATGGCTTGTCCGCTGATGGCCGCCAGTTTGATCTGGTGACCATCCATCAGGTGTTGCATTACGCCGACCAGCCCGGGGTGGTCATCGCTGAGGCATCCAGGGTTCTTAAGCCCGGTGGCTCTCTGGTGATCATTGATTTTGCCCCCCACAGCGAAGAAACGCTGCGCATCGATCATGCCCACCGCCGTCTTGGGTTCAAAGATGACGAAGTTTCTGATTGGTGTGTTGCTGCGGGCCTTGAGCCTCAGGCCCCGGTCTCTCTTGCCGGAGAGCCCTTGACGGTAAAAATCTGGCTTTCCCAAAAGGCAGCGGGAGCAGGATCATGATGAGAGCACCATTTTTTGATGCAGGGGCCAGTGGAAATATCACGGGCGATATCGCGGTTTCATTCGAATTTTTTCCGCCAAAGACCGAAAAAATGGAAGCAGCCCTTTGGGATTCAATCGGGCGTTTGGCACCCCTTGGTCCCCGGTTTGTTTCCGTAACTTATGGTGCCGGGGGCACAACACGGGAACGCACCCATGCAACGGTGGTGCGCATTTTGAAAGAAACGGCACTCACCCCTGCGGCACATTTAACCTGCGTGGGCGCATCACGCGAAGAAGTATTAGAGGTGGCCCGTGAATATTGGGACGCCGGTGTGCGCCATATTGTGGCCCTTCGGGGTGATCCGCTTGATGGCGATCAAGCCTATGTTCCCCATGTGGGCGGGTTTGCCTATGCCGAAGAACTGGTTTCGGGGCTGAAAAGTGTTGGGGATTTCGATATTTCCGTTGCGGCTTATCCTGAATCGCATCCCACAGCAGTTAGCCCGGAAGCCGATATTGATAATTTAAAGCGCAAAATTGATGCCGGAGCCAACCGCGCCATTACCCAGTTTTTCTTCGATCCTGATACTTACTTTCGGTTTCTGGATCGCGTTCGCGCAGCAGGCATCAGCGTGCCGATTATCCCGGGCATCTTGCCGGTCACAAATTTTGCCCAAGTGCAGAAATTTTCAAAGATGTGTGGTGCATCAATACCCGATTGGATGGCGCAATTGTTTGAAGGCCTGGATGAAGATACCGAAACCCGCAAACTGGTGGCAGCGACGCTGGCGGCTGAACAATGCCGGGCACTGGCCGCAGGCGGGGTGCAGGAGTTTCATTTTTATACCCTGAACCGCGCTGATCTTGCCTATGCCATTTGTCACATTCTGGGGCTTCGACCCAGTGTTGGAGAGGGCGCGTAATGGATAACGACATTCGCGCGCGCCTTGAAGCGATCATGGCAGAGCGCATTTTAGTGCTCGATGGGGCCATGGGCACCATGATCCAGAACCGGAAATTGAACGAAGAGGATTTCTCTGGCGACCGTTTCAGGGACTGGACCTGTGATCTGAAGGGCAATAACGATCTTTTGAACCTGAGCCGCCCCGATATCATTGCCGATATCCACGAATCGTTTCTGGAAGCGGGCGCTGATCTGATTGAAACCAACACCTTCAATTCCACTACCATTTCCCAGGCCGATTATCGGACCCAGAATTTTGTCCATGAATTGAATGAACAGGGTGCCATTCTTGCGCGGTTTGCGGCAGATATATGGACCAAAAAAACCCCGGAAAAGCCCCGTTTTGTGGTCGGTGTGTTGGGGCCAACCAACCGCACGGCCACCATGTCTCCCGATGTGAATGATCCGGGCTTTCGCAACATTTCCTTTGATGATTTGGCCAAGGATTATCGCCTCGCCCTTGATGGGTTGTTGGCAGGCGGGGCCGACATCATCATGATCGAGACCTCGTTCGATACTTTGAATGCAAAGGCAGCGATATATGCCTTGATGGCGCGCGCCGATGAAACCGGTGAAATGCCGCCGGTGATGATATCGGGCACCATCACGGATGCATCCGGGCGCACGTTATCGGGCCAAACCCCCGAAGCCTTTTGGAATGCCGTTTCCCATGTGCGGCCCCTGTCGGTGGGGTTCAATTGTTCTTTGGGTGCAGAGGGCCTACGCGCCCATATCCATACCTTGTCGCGGGTGGCTGGGGTGCCCATTTCGGTTCATCCCAATGCGGGCCTGCCCAATGCCTTTGGCACCTATGATGAAACGCCAGAAATGATGGGATTCCAGATCGGCGGGTTTGCCCGTGATGGCATCATCAACATCGTTGGTGGGTGTTGTGGCACCACACCGGAACATATTCGCGAAATTGCCGATCAGGTTGACGGGGTAATCCCCCGTCCCGTCCCGGAAATAACGCCTGCGTGTCGTCTTTCAGGGATGGAGCCTCTGACAATTGGGGGCAACTCTTCTGAGGATGAAATTGGCAGTGGCGCCCTGTTTGTCAATATAGGTGAGCGCACCAATGTTGCGGGTTCTGCCCGGTTTGCCAAACTGATCCGCGAAGGCGATTTTGATGCGTCTTTGAAAATTGCCCGTGAACAGGTGAACAACGGCGCCCAGGTGATTGACGTCAACATGGATGACGCCATGCTGGATGCCGAAGAATGCATGGTGCGTTTTCTGCATTTGGTGGCAGCAGAACCAGACATTGCGCGGGTGCCGGTCATGGTGGATTCGTCGCGCTGGCCCGTGGTGATTGCCGGGCTTAAATGCCTGCAGGGAAAGGGCGTGGTGAATTCCATTAGCCTGAAAGAAGGCGAAGAAATTTTTATCAATCAAGCCCGCGAAGTTCGACGCTTCGGTGCCGCCGTGGTGGTCATGGCCTTTGATGAACAGGGCCAGGCCGATAGTCTGGAACGAAAAATCAACATCTGTGCCCGGGCCTACAAGATTTTGACCGAAACCGTCGATTTCCCGCCCGAAGACATCATCTTTGATCCCAATGTTTTTGCCGTCGCCACCGGGATCGAAGAACACAATAATTATGGCGTGGACTTTATCGAAGCCATCCGCACCATTAAGGCCGATTTACCCCATGCCCATATTTCGGGCGGGGTATCGAACCTGTCCTTTTCGTTCCGGGGTAATGATCCCGTTCGTGAAGCCATGCACGCGGTATTTTTGTATCACGCGGTGAAGGCAGGCATGGATATGGGCATCGTCAATGCGGGCCAATTGGCCATCTATGCCGATATTCAGCAAGATTTGCGCGAACGCGTCGAAGACGTGGTGCTCAATCGTCGCGAAGATTCCACCGACCGATTGCTGGAAGTGGCCGACCATGTGCGCGGCGAACGTAAGGAAAAAGTTGAAGACCTGTCGTGGCGCGAAGCCCCGGTGGGCGAACGGCTGACCCATGGATTGGTCAAGGGCATCACCGAATACATTGTCGAAGACACCGAAGAAGCCCGCCTTGAGGCCAATTTTTCCATTGAAGTGATCGAAGGCCCGTTGATGGATGGCATGAACGTGGTGGGCGATTTGTTTGGATCAGGCCAGATGTTTTTGCCCCAGGTGGTGAAATCTGCCCGGGTCATGAAACAGGCCGTGGCCCATTTGATCCCCTTTATCGAAGACGAAAAAGCGGCGGGCAAGCGTGGGCCGAAGGGCCGGGTGATCATGGCCACGGTTAAGGGCGATGTTCACGATATTGGCAAGAACATCGTTGGCGTTGTGTTGCAATGCAACAATTTCGAAGTCATCGATCTGGGCGTCATGGTGCCCTATGACACCATTTTGGAAGCCGCAGCCAAACACGAAGCCAATATGATCGGGCTTTCAGGTCTGATCACGCCGTCGTTGGAAGAAATGACCGTGATCGCTGCGGAAATGGAGCGCAGGAAATTAACCCTGCCGCTTTTGATCGGCGGGGCCACAACATCAAAGGTGCATACAGCTGTAAAAATTGCGCCCAATTATTCAGGGCCTGTGGTCCATGTTCTGGATGCATCGCGCGCCGTTGGGGTTGCCCAAAAACTGGTGTCTGATACCCAGGCCAGCGCTTTCGTAAAAGAAGTGGCCGATGATTATAACGATGTGCGGGTGGCGTTCGAATCCGGCGATGACACAGCCCGGCTGCACACTATTGAAGATGCCCGGGCCAATGGCGTTAAAATTGATTGGGATGGGTATGCGCCACCAACCCCGGCCCTGACCGGCATTCAGGCGTTTAACGATTATGATCTGGCCGAAATCGCAGAATTTATCGACTGGACGCCCTTTTTCCAAACCTGGGAACTGAAAGGCCGTTATCCGGCCATTTTAGAAGATGCCAAACAAGGTAAGGCCGCGCGCAGCCTGTTTGATGATGCGCAAGCAATGCTGAAAAAAATTATCGATGAACGGTGGCTGATTGCCCGGGGCGTGATCGGTTTGTGGCCGGCCAACGCCGTCGGCGATGATGTCGAACTCTATACCGATGATACCCGGAAAGCCGTTATGGAACCGGTGCATTTCCTGCGCCAGCAGATGAAAAAGACCCGGGGCCAAAATGTGTGCCTCGCTGATTTCGTGGCACCTAAGGAAACCGGGATAAAGGATTACATGGGTGGCTTTGCTGTTACGGCAGGGCTTGGCTGTGCGACGCGGGCCAAAGCGTTTGAGGCAGCGGGGGATGATTACCAATCAATCTTGTTGAAGGCGCTGGCCGATCGTTTGGCCGAAGCCTTTGCCGAACGCATGCATCAACGCCTGCGCGTTGAATACTGGGGTTATGGCGCACAAGAAGCGCTGATGAATGATGATTTGATTGCCGAAAAATACGCAGGCCTTCGCCCTGCTCCGGGCTATCCCGCCTGCCCGGATCATTCGGAAAAGCCAGCCCTGTTCGAATTGTTATCAGCCCGCCAAAACACCGGCATGGCATTGACCGAAAGCTTCGCCATGCAGCCCGCCGCCAGCGTGTCTGGCTATTACATCGGCCACCCGGACGCGCGCTATTTTGGCCTAGGTAAAATCGGCCGCGACCAAGTCGAAGACTACGCAAACCGCCGTGATGTCAGCACCGAACAAGTTGAGCGCTGGCTGGCCTCCAATCTGGCCTATACACCGGGAAAATAAACCCGTCTTTTTAAATCCCGAATGCAGCAGGGTAGGTTACTTTCAGGTCTGACCCGGAAAGCGTGCCGGGGGTTAATTCAAGGGCCATCAGTGCCGGGCCTGAAAAAGGTGCATCAAGGCATCTTGCAAGATCAGCCGAAAACCCAAAGCGTGGATAGTACATTTCGTGGCCCAGCACGACGATCACGTTTATCTCTAAACTTCGGCATATTTCCAACCCTTCCTTGATCATGGCGGTGCCGATCCTCTTTTTCTGATGATCGGGGTGCACGGACATTGGCGCCAGCGCGGCGGCATTTTCAATGCCCTCAATGATCAGATCGGTGAACATCAGGTGGCCAATGACCCGGCCCGCATCATTCGTTGCCACCAGAGACAAGATCACGGAACCGTCTTCGCGCAAACGCTGGATTAATTGCGCTTCGTCCTTTTGTCCAAATGCTGCCGTGGTGACATTCTTAATGGCCAAATGATCGGCAGGCGTTTCAAGGCGGATAGTGACGGGCGGCATGACCTGATCCTTATAAAAAAAAGGCGGGGAATTTTTCCCCGCCCTTTTTAGATTTGTTTTAACTGCTTGGCTATTCGGCGGCAGGCAGGGTTTTGGCTTTTTTGTCGAAGACTTCTTTTTCCTGATAAACCTCTCCGCCGGTTTCCTTGAAGGCTTTGCTCATTTCTTCCATGCCGCTTTCGGCATATTCCCGCACTTCATGAGAAATTTTCATGGAGCAGAATTTAGGGCCACACATGGAACAGAAATGGGCAATCTTTGCGCCTTCGGCGGGCAGGGTTTGATCGTGGTAATCGATGGCCGTTTCCGGGTCCAGGGACAGGTTGAACTGATCGCGCCAGCGGAATTCAAACCGGGCCTTTGAAATGGCATCATCGCGGATTTGCGCACCGGGCATGCCTTTTGCCAGATCGGCGGCATGGGCGGCAATTTTATAGGTCACAACCCCCACCTTCACATCATCGCGATCAGGCAGGCCCAGATGTTCTTTGGGTGTCACGTAACACAGCATGGCTGTGCCGTACCAGCCGATCTGTGCGGCACCAATGGCCGATGTAATGTGATCATAGCCGGGCGCGATATCGGTGGTCAGCGGGCCAAGCGTATAGAACGGTGCTTCCGCGCAATGCTTCAGCTGTTCGTCCATGTTTTCCTTGATCTTGTGCATGGGCACATGGCCCGGGCCTTCGATCATCACCTGAACATCATGTTTCCAGGCAACTTTGGTCAGCTCACCCAAGGTGCGCAGTTCTGCGAACTGGGCTTCGTCATTGGCATCGGCAATTGAACCCGGCCGCAAGCCATCACCCAGAGAGAAGGACACGTCGTATTCCTTCATGATTTTGCAGATGTCTTCGAAATGATCATAAAGGAAGCTTTCCTTATGATGGGCCAGACACCATTTGGCCATGATAGAGCCACCGCGGGAAACAATCCCGGTCATGCGTTTGGCGGTCATGGGCACATAGGCAAGGCGAACACCGGCGTGAATGGTGAAGTAATCGACGCCTTGTTCACATTGTTCAATCAAGGTGTCGCGGAACACTTCCCAGGTCAGGTCTTCGGCAACGCCATCAACCTTTTCCAGCGCCTGATAGATGGGCACCGTGCCAATGGGCACAGGAGAGTTGCGAATGATCCATTCGCGGATGTTGTGGATGTTGGTGCCGGTGGAAAGATCCATCACCGTATCCCCACCCCAACGGATGGACCAGACCAGCTTGTCTACTTCTTCTGCGGCCGTGGACGTAATGGCGGAATTGCCAATATTGGCATTGATCTTCACAGAGAAGTTGCGCCCGATGATCATGGGTTCGGCTTCGGGGTGATTGATGTTGGCAGGAATGATGGCCCGTCCGGCGGCGATTTCATCGCGGACAAATTCCGGGGTGACCAGGGCGGGTAGGTTGGCCCCATAATTTTCACCACCCGATGGCGCATCGGCGCCAACTTTGCGACCAATGTTTTCGCGGATGGCGATGTATTCCATTTCCGCCGTCATAATGCCCGCACGGGCATACGCCAGCTGCGTTGGGGTTTGGCCCGGTTTGGCCTTAAGCGGGCGTTCAGGCTTTGACGGGAATTCGATAAAGGGGTCTTGTTTGGCTTCCGTGAACCCATTGTCTTCGGGGCGGCAAATGCGGCCTTCGTAGTCTTCGACATCGCCGCGGGCAATGATCCAGTCGCGGCGCAGGGCGGGCAGCCCTTTGCGGATATCAATGTCCATGGCAGGATCGGTATAGGGGCCAGATGGGTCATAGACCGCGACGGGGGGGTCTTCGGGGGCGTCCAGCTTAATTTCCCGCATGGCGACAGAGACGCCGGGGAAGCGATCGCTTTCGATATAAATTTTGTCAGATGCCGGTAGTGCCCCGGTGGTTACAGTGAAATCCTGTGGGTTTGTGCCGTCGGCCATGATCGCCTCCTTAAAGTGTTTTTTGTATCCAGACATACTGTATCTGGATTTTTACAGGGCTGATCCGGGGAAAACCGTGGGGCATTTGAAAGTGGCATTGAAGCCTTGAGGCGCGGATCAAAAATTGCCGCTAAATGGTTGCCGTTAGGCCTCGCCTCATTCCTTTCCTACGCCGGTACGATCCGGATCAGGTTCAAAGGGTTCTATCATCTTTAATGCCGTGAAAAAGCAGTTCTTTTTACGGCCCTGAGATGATGGTTCTCAGCCCCATGCAGGAGCACCCCCAGGAACAGGCCCATGGTGTGCGAACGCTTCTTAAAGGTCAAGGGTGGACTTGTTTGCGGCCGTAAAAAATGTTGAATAACATGGTAATTTTTGGCTGTTTTCGGGTTTTTTTAGGGGCTGTGGATAAACGGCGCCTTAAGGTTCTGGCGATCATGATGGGTCACGTAAAACGCCGGGGGGGCCGGCTATAAACTGATCATTTGGTTTAACGTTGGCGGATAATACCGTGGGCAATTTAAGCAGATCAAAGGCCATTCAAGATTTTTCCGAAAGCGCAATCGCTTTCCTGGAATCCCATGTTGCGGACAAGGCTCGTAAACAAGTTTTTGATTCATAAACGTTTTTGGCTTTAAGATGGGGAACCCTTATCAAAACCCCAAGAGCATGGCCAAACCAGCGCAGCATTTTCATGATGTCCTATCGTTTCTGAACACATTTGTCAGGAACCGCCAGTTTGTCTTGTTTGGATTGGGGATTGCCATTGGCGCGGTGGCGGCAGGGGCGGCCATTGCCTTTCGCGATTTGATCGGGCTGATCCAGTTCGTTGGTTTTGGTTTCTCATCAGAGCGTATGTATACCCAGGCCGCCCAATTGCCGTGGTGGCAGATCCTTTTGGTGCCAACCCTTGGCGGGTTGATGGTGGGCTTGCTGATCCATTTTTATATGCCTGATCGAAGGCCCCGGGGCGTGCCTGATGTGATGGAGGCAACGGCGCTTCATGGCGGGCGGTTGAACTTCAGGACAGGCATGGTTGCGGCCCTTGCATCAATGGTGTCCATTGGGAGCGGGGCATCCGTTGGCCGTGAAGGCCCGGTGGTTCATTTGGGCGCAACCCTGTCTGCATGGATTGCCCGCAGGTTGCATCTGTCGCGCCAGCTCCGGTTGACGCTGTTGGGGTGTGGGGCGGCATCGGCCATTGCGGCATCCTTTAACACGCCCATTGCCGGGGTGTTTTTTGCCCTTGAAGTGGTGGTCGGGCATTACGCCCTTTCTTCTTTTGCCCCTATTGTCATCGCCTCTGTGACCGGGACCATCATTTCCAGGCTTTACTACGGTAACTTTCCAGCCTTCACCATTCCCAATCAAACCATTGCATCGTTTCTGGAATTGCCAGCCTTTGCGCTTTTGGGCGTGGTGGCAGCCATCATTGCCACAGCCTTTATCAAGGCGACCATGGCGGCGCAAAATCAGGCGGCGCAATTGCCGGGTCCTGTCTGGATCAGGCCGGCGATGGCTGGATTGATATTGGGTGGTGTTGGGATTGCATTTCCCCATGTTTTGGGGGTGGGCTATGAAACCACCGATGCGGCTTTGTCCGTGAAATTTTCTTTGGCCATGATGATCGGATTGCTGATCTTGAAATGGGCCATGACAGTTTTATGTCTGGGTGCTGGCTTTTCTGGCGGCGTGTTCAGCCCGTCTTTGGTGATGGGGGCACTGGCCGGCGGTGCCTTTGGCATCATCGCAACGGCGGCGTTTCCGGAATTGTCATCGGGGCCTGGAACCTATGCCATTGTTGGGATGGGAGCGTTGGCGGGCGCGGTTCTGGGGGCGCCGATTTCAACCATTTTGATCATTTTCGAACTGACATCCAATTTCACCCTGACCATTGCTGTGATGGTGGGGGTGGTGGTGGCTTCGGTGATCACAGAACAGGCGGCAGGACATTCGTTCTTTACCCAGCAGTTGAAACGCCGGGGCATCAGCCTTGATAGTGGGCGGGAAACCGGGCTTTTGCGCTCCAGGCGGGTGGATGAGATCATGCGCGATGATTACGATGGGGTGCCCGAAGATATGTCCTTGCCGCAATTGCGCGCACGCCTGCAAAAGGTTTCGTACGGTGAACTCTTCATGATCAACGCAGATGGCGCCTTAAGTGGCACCATTACTTTGGCCGATCTATCCGAAGCGGCCTTTGAAACGTCATATGACGCGCATTTAAAGGCCGTGGATGTGGCGCGTGCCAACCCGCCGGTGCTGCCCATCAGCGCCAATCTGGAGGAAGCGCGACGCCTGCTGGATGACGCCCAGGAAAACCAGATTGCCGTCGTTGAAGACATGGAAAGCATGACGCTGGTTGGCTTCTTGCGGGAACGCGATGTCATGGCGGCCTACAATCAGGCCATGGAAGCCGCCCGGGCCGAAGAAAGAGGCGAAGTGTCGTCGGGATAGTGATTAGTCGTGGATTTGGGGCACCCTGATCGTGCTATAAGGGGTCGATGTCAGATCCCTTTGAATTTTCAGAAAACACGCCTGAAGCGCATCCTGAATCTGTGCCCGCATCTGGGCCAGAAGCGGAACCTAAAGCATCCGGCCCGGTGACCGGTGGTGCGATGGCGGCAGGGGACCCACCGTATCTTGCCATGTTGAACCCCGAACAACGCGAAGCCGCAGGCACGCTGGATGGTGCGGTTCTGGTTTTGGCCGGGGCGGGGACGGGCAAAACCCGTGTTCTGGTGACGCGTCTTACCCATATTCTGATGTCGCGCCGGGCCTTTCCGGGGCAAATTCTGGCGGTGACCTTTACCAACAAGGCCGCGCGGGAAATGATGGAGCGTGTGGGCAATTTGTTGGGGGGTGGTGCCGAGGGGTTGTGGCTGGGCACCTTTCATTCCATTTCCGCCCGGATATTGCGCGCCCATGCAGAAATGTTGGGCTTGAAATCTAACTTCACTATTCTGGATACCGATGATCAGCATCGCTTGTTGCGACAAGTCATGGAGGCGGAAAATGTTGATTATAAAAAATGGCCGCCCCGTGCGCTTAACGCCATTATTCAGCGCTGGAAAGATCGGGGCTTAACCCCGGATAAGGTCACCCCCAGCGAGGCCAGCGAATTTGCATCTGGCAAGGCCCTTAATCTTTACCGGCTTTATCAATCCCGGCTTAAAACCCTGAATGCATGTGATTTTGGCGACCTGCTGTTGCACAACCTGACCCTGTTTACCAAACACCCGGATGTGCTGGCTGATTACCAGCGCCGGTTCAAATATATTTTGGTGGACGAATACCAAGATACCAATGTTTCTCAGTATCTGTGGCTTCGCTTGCTGGCCCAGGGTGGCAGCAATGTGTGCTGTGTCGGGGATGATGACCAGAGCATCTATGGCTGGCGCGGGGCAGAGGTTGGCAACATTCTGCGCTTTGAAAAAGATTTTCCCGGTGCTCACATTGTTCGCCTGGAGCGCAACTACCGTTCAACGCCCCAGATTTTGGCCGCAGCCAGTGGCTTGATCGCCCATAACGAGGGCCGGTTGGGCAAGACGCTGTGGACCGAAGGCGATGATGGTGAAAAGGTCAGGGTAACCGGCGTTTGGGATGGCGATGCAGAGGCCCGGGATGTGGCCGAGACCATTGAGGCCATTCAGCGGGGCGGGACAAGCCTTAATGAAATTGCCGTTCTGGTGCGCACAGGGTCACAAACCCGTTCCTTTGAAGAACGGTTTATTACCTGTGCCATTCCCTACCGGGTTATCGGGGGGCCGCGTTTTTATGAACGCAAGGAAATCCGGGATGCCGTGGCTTATTTCCGTGTCATTGCCCAGCCCGATGATGATCTTGCCTTTGAACGCATTATCAACACGCCGCGCAGGGGCTTGGGCAACACCACCTTGCAGGTTGCCCATGTTCTGGCCCGGGCCGAAGGCACGTCTTTGGTGTCCGCCTGTGGCGCACTGATTGGCAGCGATGATATCAGGCCCCAGGCCCGTACGGCATTGGCCAGGGTGCTGGAAGATTTCTCCCGCTGGCGCGCCCAGGCCCAGAATATGAACCCGTCAGAATTGGCAGAAATTGTGCTCGACGAATCGGGCTATGCCGGAATGTGGCAAAACGACAAATCGGTAGAGGCGCCTGGTCGACTTGAAAACCTGAAGGAACTGGTTTCGGCATTGGAAGACTTTGAAAGCCTGGACAGTTTTCTAGAGCATGTTTCCCTTGTGATGGAGCACGAAGACAACACGGGCACGGACATGGTCAATATCATGACCCTGCACGGGGCAAAGGGGTTGGAATTTGATGTGGTTTTCTTACCCGGCTGGGAAGAAGGCCTGTTTCCCCATCAACGCGCCATGGATGAACAAGGCGCTGCGGGCCTGGAAGAAGAACGCCGCCTTGCCTATGTTGGGCTTACCCGGGCGCGAAAGCTTGCCTATATCAGTTTTGCGGCTAATCGGCGGCTTTATAACCAATGGAATTCGGCCATTCCGTCGCGATTTATCGAAGAACTACCCAAAGACCATGTGGAGGTGGATGTCTCCAAGGGGCTTTATGGGGGATCGCCTCCAGAGGAGCGCCAGAAAAAATATGGTGGTGGTGGCAGTGGTGGCAGTGCGCATGGGCAGGGCTATGGCGGCAAACGCCGTTCCAAGCCATCTTCAAAAAAGGAAGATGCGGGCTCAATGGTTGCTGCAACCCCCGATGGCTTGACCAAGGGCAGCCGGGTATTTCACCAAAAATTTGGCTACGGCCGGGTGCAGGGCGTTGAAGGCAACAAGCTTGATATTTCCTTTGATAAGGCCGGGCGCAAAAAGGTCATGGCCAGTTTTGTGAACCCTGCCTAAAGGCATTTAGACAATCGGAGTGTAACCCTTGGCTGAACAATCGCCTGCCTATTGGCGCATCTGGCTCGACACTGATGATGTGCTTGCCCCGGTTCTGGAGGCTGCCTTGGCTCCCCTTGGTCAGTCGGTTGCCCGGTTCGAGGAAAAAGATATCCCGGATGGCATGGCAAAGCGTTGGCGGATAGAAGCGATTGCGGATCAAGAGCCCGACATCGCAGAGGTGGCCCTTTGCCTTGCTGCTGCCGTCGGTCAGGCCCATGGGGATATGCCTGATTTTCATATTTCCAAAATGGATGATGTGGATTGGCTGGCCCTGAACCGGAGCCAATTCCCGCCCATCACCGCCGGGCGGTTTTTTATCCATGGCAGTTTCTTTGATGGCACACCGCCATCTGACAAACATGTGGTCAATCTAGATGTCGGCCCGGCCTTTGGTTCGGGCACCCATGAAACCACGCGGGGCTGCCTGTTGGCCCTTGATGAATTACTGAATGAACGGGCGTTTGATCATGCCCTTGATCTTGGCTGTGGGTCGGGCATTTTGGCGTTGTCATTTGCGCGCGCCACGGGCAAACCGGTCATGGCCAGCGACCTTGATCCTGTGGCGGCCGAAACAACAGCAAACAACGCCATAACCAACGGGCTGGCGCATTTGGTTGATGCGGTGGCTGCGTCTGGTGTGGCCGCTGATGGGGTGCAAAACAAGGCACCGTTTGATTTGATATTTGCCAACATATTGGCCGAACCGCTGATTGCGTTGGCCGGTGATATCGAAGCCCGGTTGGCCCCGGGGGGTGCTTTGATCCTGTCTGGGCTTTTGACCCGCCAGCAAGGCGATGTCATGAGCGCATACAGGGACGTTGGTCTTAAGCTTAGCCGTACCATCGTGCTCGGTGAATGGAGCACGATGATACTGGGCCGATAAGCGTAATCTTGGTTTAGCGGTCGAGGATGCCTGCTTTTTTGGCGGCATAGACTGCAATGCCCTGGCGGTCGATGCCAAGGTTGGAAAGCTGGCTATCATTGAGGGGCTCAAGGGTAGCAAACAGATCACGGGCATAAATGGCATAGGCCAGCGTGTTGGATTTTGGTGCGCTGAAGAACTTGATGAAACGGGAGATCAATTCGGCTTCTTTGCGAAAAGGAAGATCAGCGATGCCTGGGGCGAGGATTGAATGGTCGGTCATGGGTTCTAACTCCTGATAAATGGTTGCTTCAAAAAACCAACTCGCTACTGGGATGCAACGGACTGCTCCGTAATCATCCCCTGAAACTGCCGGTCTTTTATTAGTGTCGGCGGCTGGTCTGGCCTTGTGGGAAGTCTGAATGGGTTTCCCGGGTGCGACCGTCGTCGTTGGCGTGTTTATGCACCCAAACCACAAAAATGAGCAGCGCCCATTGGTAAACGGAGCCATGCACAATTAGCATGGCTTGTTCATATTTTGTTAAGCATTCGTCGTCGGATTGTTAACTTACCCTGCAAATACAACATGTTAAGACAACATTTCAGACATGCTTCCCACCTGATCCAGGCCTGAAGTGCCCATAAAAAGTTGCAAAAAGAAAGGCGACCATGGGGGGTCGCCTTATTTAGGGGTGTTAGGTGGCTGGGGGACTAACGCCAACTAACTGGGTAATCAGGGTATAACTTCAAACAATGGATATTCTCGTCACTATAATTAGTATTCTAACTAATTATATAGAGATTGTAAAGAAGCCATTTTTATGGCCTTTGCCATGCAAATCATACATGGCAGTTTATTAAACAATTACAGTGACTTATATAGTAATATCAGGTCAGGAATGGTTAGATTCAGCCCAGTTTGTTTTTATGGGCGATGATAAACAACCCAGCTGCTGCCGCTGAAACTCGGGAAAGGTCATCGCGTTCAATACCGAGTTCTGCAAGCTCTGCAGTGGTTCTGGCCGACAGGTTTTCAAAGAGTTCGGCCCCAAGGGCGGCTTCATCCAGAAGCTCAAGGGCATCCCCTGTTGCATGGGGAAGGCGTTCGGTAAAAAAGTTGATGATGTCAGTCATAAGCTTTGCTTCTTCTTCATAGGGCAGATGATTAATATCAGACATAATGGCATCTCCTGTTGTTTTCAGCTCCGCACGATTAACATGGGAATTATATCATCATGTTTAAAGGCTTTTGTATGACTTCGTGGGGTGGGGGGCTTGTGTTGGGTGGATCACGCCATTAGCTTCGGGTGATCAATCTACAGGTAATTCATGGCAAACACGTCAAACAACAAGACAGAATCGGGTGAGCGCTTAAGGCAGTTGCGCGCGCGAATGGCAAAGATGAAGCTGGATGGGTTTATTGTGCCCCGCAGCGATGCCCATCAGGGTGAATACGTGCCACCTTCAGAAGAACGCCTTATCTGGTTAACGGGCTTTAGCGGATCAGCCGGTTTGGCAGTGGTGTTGAAGGATAAGGCAGCCCTTTTTGTCGATGGGCGTTATGGGTTGCAGGCCCGCCATGAGGTCGATACCGGCCAGCTTTCAATTCACCAAACGGCCAAGCTTTCCCCCATGGCGTGGATTGCGGCCAATGCCAAACGGGGTGCGCGCATCGGGTTTGACCCGTGGTTGGTGACAGGCCGTGATTGGGCACGGTTTGGGGCGGGTGCAGAAAAGGCCGGTGCAAAATTGGTATCGGTCTCGGCAAATCCCATTGATGCCATTTGGACGGATCGCCCTCTACCACCGATGGGGCCAGTTAAGGTCTTTCCAAATAAATATTCTGGCAAAAGCGCCCGGGACAAGCGATCCCAAATCGCCGGTCCGATGGCTGCGGCAGGGATCGATGCGGCTGTGTTGAGCGCGCCTGAATCTATAGCATGGCTTTTAAATATTCGGGGCTCTGATGTTGATTTCGCACCTTTGGTTCTGGCGTTTGCGGTGATCACCCGTGATGGGCGTGTAACCTTGATTGTGAACAAGGAAAAAATTAGCGCTGGTGTGCGTCGCCATCTGGGCGAAGGCGTTACCATCGCCGCCCCGTCAAAATTTGGGGCCATTCTTGATCAATTGGGCAAGAAAAAGCGGGTGGTTTTGGCTGATAACGCTTCAACGCCTGCCTGGATATTGAACCGTTTAAAGCGCGCCGGGGCACAATTGCGCGATGGTGCTGATCCGTGTGTCGATCCAAAGGCCCGTAAAAACAAAACAGAACTAAAAGGCATCCGCGCTGCCCATATCCGCGATGGGGCGGCGCTTTGTCGGTTTCTGGCATGGTTTGCGAAGGCCGCCCCCCGTGGCGGGCAGACAGAAATGGCGGCAGCCAAAAAAGTGGATGGAACCCGCGCCGAAAACGACCTGTTTCAGGGGCTTTCCTTTCCAACCATATCGGCAGCGGGTCCCAATGGGGCCATCATCCATTACCGGGTGACAGAGGAAACCAACCGTTCGGTAAAATCCGGCGATGTGTTCTTGCTAGATTCCGGGGCGCAATATCTCGATGGCACCACCGATGTGACCCGGACCTTTTTGATTGGCCCAAGAGCCGGGCTTAAATCGGGTGTCGCCATCCGTGAACGGTTTACCCGCGTGCTCAAGGGCCATATCGGGTTGGCATCCGCCCGGTTTCCGGTGGGGACCACGGGGTCGCAATTGGATGTTCTGGCGCGGAAGGCATTGTGGGATGCGGGGCTGGATTATGATCACGGCACCGGACACGGCATTGGCCATTACCTGAGCGTTCACGAAGGGCCCCAGCGCATTTCTCAGGCGGGCAATTCGGTGGTTTTAGAACCGGGCATGTTGCTTTCCAATGAACCGGGTTTTTACCAGCAAGGGGAATTTGGCATTCGCACCGAAAGCCTTTTGGTGGTGCGAGATGCGGCCAAGGGCAAAGGCAAAGGGGTTCGGCCCATGCGATGTTTTGATGTGTTAACCCTGGCACCGATTGACCGGGCCTTGATTGATCGTAAATTACTAAGCGGTGAAGAACGCAATTGGCTTGATGCCTATCACGCCCGGGTGCGGCGCTTGATCACCCCTTTGGTGGACCCGAAAACCGCTGAATGGCTGAAACAGGCTACCAAAAAGATTTAAGCTGATCCCCTAAAGCCCGGCCATTTCCAGCCATTCTTTTTCCAATAAAACCCTGACGCCCAAGCTTTCGGCCTTGGTGACTTTTGATCCCGGATCGGTTCCGGCCACCACGAAATCGGTATTTTTAGACACTGATCCCGTGACCTTGGCCCCCAAAGTCTCTGCACGGGCCTTGGCCTCACCCCGCGACATGGCAGAAAGGCTGCCCGTAAACACCATGGTCTTGCCAGCGATAGGCGAATCGATGGCTGTTGTGGGAATTTCCGCATTAGAAACAGTGATCCGGTCTTCCAGCGACTTGATAATAGAAAGATTATGGGGTTCGGAAAAGAAAGCGCCAAGGTCATCGGCCACATTCATGCCAATGGATTCAATGGCGCAGAGTTCAGTGTATGCACTGCCGACATCTTCGGGTTTTTTGGCATCCCTGTTGGATTTGCGCTCATCGGCGGCATCCACCATGGCTTTGTGCCAGGCATCAAGGCTGCCATAGGCCCGTGCCAGAAGCCCGGCTGTGGCCGTGCCGACTTGACGGATGCCCAATGCATAGATGAAGCGTTCAAGGCTGATAACGCGCCGCGCATCAATGGCTGCAAAAAGATTTTCTTTGGATTTATCACCCCAGCCTTCTAGGTCGCCAATGGGGCTTTCAGCCTTCGGGTCGGTCTCTTTCAGATCAAATATATCTGCAGGGGTCTGGATACGCTTTGATTCAAAAAATGCCTGAACTTGTTTTTTGCCAAACCCGTCAATATCAAAGGCATTGCGAGAAACGAAATGGATCAATCGCTCGATCTGCTGGTATGGGCAGGCAAGTTCACCGGTACAGCGTTTGGCAACTTCGTTTTCTGCATTTAATGCCGGGGTTTCAAGGGGGCAGGGGCACAGGGTGGGAAAAATATAAGCCTCAGCATTTGATGGCCTTTTTTCCGGGATGACACGGACCACTTGGGGAATGACATCACCTGCGCGTTGGACAATGACGCAATCGCCTATTCGGACATCTTTGCGGATGATTTCATCTTGATTGTGCAAGGTGGCCCTTGAAACCACCACGCCGCCCACGGTGACGGGTTCTAATTCTGCAACCGGGGTGAGCACGCCGGTGCGCCCGACCTGTATCACGATGTCCCGCAAAATGGTTTCGGCCTGTTCGGCAGGGAATTTATGGGCAATGGCCCAGCGTGGTGCCCGAGAGACGAAGCCAAGTCTGGCTTGCAGATCAAAGCGATTGATTTTGTAAACGACACCGTCAATGTCATAGGGCAAGGTCGCGCGGGTGCTAGCGATCGTTTTATAAAGGGCAAGCACGCCATCAATGTCTGTGCACAGTTCTGCAATGGGGTTGGTCGGAAACCCCCATTGTTTGAGGCTTCGCAAAAATTCCCAATGGCTTTCCCCGATATTGCCATCCTTAACCTCGCCACAGGCATAAGCAAAAAGCCGAAGGGGACGGGTTTTGGTAATGGCAGGGTCAAGCTGTCGCAAGGACCCAGCGGCGGCGTTACGGGGATTAGCAAATTCAGGTTCACCAGATTTAATCCGGCGGGTATTCAGGGCAGCGAAATCGGCCTTATTGATATAAACCTCGCCGCGTACCTCCAGGATGGGTGGGGCATCTTTGGGCAGGGTTTTGGGAATTTCTGCCATGGTCATCAAATTTTGGGTGACGTCTTCGCCTTCGCGGCCATCGCCCCGGGTGGCACCTTGGACGAATTTTCCATTTTCATAACGCAGGGAGATGGAAAGCCCATCAATTTTGGGCTCCCCCACGACTTCTAAAGGGCTGCTTTCTTCCATGCGCAGCATCCGCCGCACCCGGGCAAAGAAACCCTGCATATCGTCTTCGCCAAATGCATTGTCCAGTGACAGCATAGGGATGGCGTGGCGAACCTTGGCAAAGCCCGATTGAGGTGCTGCACCCACCTGTTTTGATGGGCTGTCTGCGCGGATCAGGTCAGGAAACCATGCCTCAATTTCTTCATTTCGGCGTTTCAAGGCATCAAATTCGGCATCGGTAATTTCTGGGGCATCGTGGGTGTGATAGAGACCATTGTGATGGCCGATTTCTGATGCAAGGCGGGCGAGCTCTGTCTTTGCTTCTTCAACGGATAGGTCTTGCACAAATTTTTCGGCCAATTCGGTCATATCACCCTCCGGCTGCCAACAATTTGTCAGCGGCGGCGCGGGCTTCGGGGGTGATGTCTTTGCCTGCCAGCATGCGGGCGACTTCTTCGCGTCGGTCATCAATGTTCAGGTGTTCAACCACGGTGGTGGTGTCTTTCTTATCTGATTGCTTGGCGACGCGGAAATGTTGCGCCCCCCGGGCTGCGACCTGTGGGGAATGGGTGATGACCAAAATTTGTAAATCGGCACTCAACTGTGCCAAACGCACGCCAACGGCATCGGCGGTGGCACCGGAAATACCTGCATCCACTTCGTCAAATATTAGCGTCGGCACCGTGCCGCCCCCGGCCAGAACAACGCGGAGTGCCAGCATGATACGGGCCAGTTCCCCGCCTGATGCGACGCGGTGCAAAGGCCCCGGTTCACTGCCGGGATTGGTGGTGATTTCAAAGCCCACCCGTTCGTGCCCAAAAGGCCCATAATCGGCTTCATCCAAGGGGGTTAAGCCCGTTTTGAAGATGGCTTTTTCAAGTTTAAGGGGGGGCAATTCGGCCATTGTGGCTTTGTCCAGACGGCTTGCCGCCTTCTTGCGGGCGGCACTGAGTGCATTGGCAGCCCCATCGTAGTTTTTCAGGGCCGATTGCGTGTCCTGTGCCAGTTGTTCAAGGGTTGCACCGGAATTATCGATTGCACTAAGGCGTTCTGCCAATGTGCGTCCGTGATCGGCCAGATCATCGGGGCTGACGTCATATTTTCGCGCCAATGCGCGCAGGCCAAACAGCCGGTCTTCGACTTGGGAAAGCTTGCCCGGGTCTGCATTCAGGCCGTCGATGGCATTCATTTCTCCGAAGGCTTCCGTGGATTCCAGGCTGGCGCGTTCTAGGGCTGTAATAGCTGCATCAAAACGCCCACCAGCGTCATCACGGACCTTTTCCAGGGCAATCAAAGCACCACTGATGGCACCTTCGATGCCGCCATCGCGTTCCAGACTTTCCCGTGCGCTGATCAGCGCTTGTGCAAGCTTCGCGCTTGATGAAAGAAAGCGCCGTTCATCGGCTAGGCTGGCTTCTTCGCCGGGTTCGGGTGCAAAGGTTTCAATTTCTGTCACCGCATGGCGCAGAAATTCCTGATCGCGGCTTGCAGCCTCTAGCAATTCACGGGCTTCATGTTCGGCTGTTCGGGCGGCTTCTAATGCAGACCATGTGAGAGATGTTTTTTGCAAATATTTTTCGTGATTCCCATAGACATCCAGAAGCGTTCTGTGGGTGGTGGGATTCAAAAGCCCCCTTGTTTCATGTTGGCCATGAATTTCAGCCAGCGTGTCACCCAGTTCAGACAGAAAGCCGATGCTGATCGGTTGGTCGTTGACGTATGCCCGCGATCGGCCATCAGCCCCCAGAATGCGGCGCAGGATCACGGGCGTCGCGGCATCCAGATCACGGTCTTCCATGAGGGCAAGGCCCGGATGGACCGGAGAAACATCAAATTCGGCGCTGACCTGTGCGCGGGTTGCGCCACTGCGGATCAGGGCGCTGTCGCCCCGAGCACCGAGCGCCAACCCCAATGCATCCAGCAAAATTGATTTCCCCGCCCCGGTTTCACCCGTTAATACGCTGAGGAATCCTTGGAAATCCAGGTCAAGTCGGTCAATAAGGACCACATCGTGGATTGACAGGCGCGTGAGCATGAGAGCCTAGAAAATTGAGTGCCAAGTCCGCCCAAGCCAGCCGCGTTTTTTATCGGCGATCTTTTTTCTGGCTTGGCGGGGGTCAATGCCGGTCATAATGGCATAGCTATCGATGTACCATTCACTTCCCGGAAAATTGTGGCCGAGCACGGAAGCGCTTTTTTTGGCTTCTTCATCAAGACCGAGCACAATATAGCTTTCGGTCAGCCGATGCAGGGCTTCGGGAATATGTGATGTCGTCTGGTATTTTTTGATGACGGACTGAAAGCGGTTGATGGCAGCAATATGCTGGTTGGTTTTTTGGTACCATCGGCCCACAGACATTTTCTGACCGGCAACCTGATCATTGGTGAGATCACGCTTTAACAGGGCATCCCGGGCGAATTTGGATTTGGGGAAGCGGCGGATCACTTCATCAAGGGCTTCTTGGGCGCGGTAGGTGACTTTCTGATCCCGGTGCACATCGGATATTTCTTCGTAATAGCAAAGCGCGCGCAGGTAATAGGCATAGGCAATGTCGCGGCTTCCCGGGTGTAGGTGAATAAACCGGTCAAGGGCGATGATGGCATCATCATAGCGCCCTACCTGATACCGGCTATAGGCCGTCATCAGGGTCGATTTGTTGGCCCAGATCGAATAGGGATGCTGTCTTTCAACTTCATTGAAGTATTTCACGGCATCAGAATAGCTCTGGCGGGTCATGATGGTCATGCCGGTGTTGTAAAGCGATTCCGGGGTGGCGTCGGGTTTGATTTCAGGAGGCGGGGTGCTACAGCCTCCTAAAATCAGCATTGCCCCAAGGGCAATGGCTGCGGCAATGGCTGTGGCAAAGCGATGGCTTCTCCCCGATTGGTGCATGGGCACCAACGCCGGGCGGCGGTTATAGGATGGGTCAGAAGCAGTCATCATGAACATAAGAAATATGGTGCATATTAATTGAGTTAACGACCACCCTTATAGCATGGCAGAACACCATTGGCACCAAGAGGGTGTGGTAAAAAATGCTATCTGAAACGGGGTGTGAAACGGGCGCGGATCAGCGGCCAGCGGCGGCGGCTGGGGTAGGGGCGGTGTCAAACAGGGTGGCTTCGACATCACTATGGGCCGTATTTCCAACCCTTTGGGGAACCAGCGCCCAGGCTTTGGGGTCGGCAAACAGGGTTTTCAATAGCAGGTGATTAACGGCATGCCCCGAACGCGAGCCACTGAAGTGGCCCATAATCTGGGCCCCGGCAAGATAAAGATCACCAACGGAATCAAGAATTTTATGGCGGACAAATTCATCGCTATAGCGCAAGCCTGAATCATTGAGAATTTTATCGCCGCTGACGACCACAGCATTATCGAGCGACCCACCCAGCAGCATGCCGGCTTGGCGCAGCGCGGCGACTTCGTGTTCAAAGCCAAAGGTGCGGGCGTTGCCAACTTCGTTCTTGAAATTGCCGTTGACGAATTCAATGGCATAAGACTGGCTAGAGACGGCCTTTGATTCGAACTCAATATCAAATTCGATGGAGAAATTTTCGCCGGGCATGATGCTGGCCTGGCGGTCACCATCCGTTACAGAAACGGGTTTCAGGACTTTCAGGACGCGACGGTTCTGGTCCTGTTCCTTGATGCCTGCACATTCGATCAGAAAGACGAACGGTGCGGCACTGCCATCCATAATTGGGACTTCCGGGCCATTGATTTCCACCAATGCGTTATCAACGCCAAGACCGGCAAAGGCGGCCATCAGGTGTTCAATGGTTTTGATGGTGACATCGGCATCATTGGCGATGGCCGAACAAAGCTGGGAAGGGACAACATTGCGCCAATGCGCATCAATGATCGCTTGGCCGCCAGAAATATCGGTCCGTTTGAAACGGATGCCAGTGTCTGGTTCGGCGGGGCAGATGGTCATGGAAATATGGGCACCAGTATGCAGTCCGATGCCAGAACAACCAATGGCGTTGCTTAAGGTTGTTTGCTTAACGTAATTCACCATAACCCGAAAGTGACCTCAATTTTAAAAACACAGTTAAAACACTACCAGAGGATGTCTATCAACATCCCCTGGCGTGCTCAAATCAACAATTGTTTCAATTTGTTACGTCATTTCCCGGGTCAAATTGTCCTGGTTTTTTAAAGTGCCCTCATGAAAGGCCTTAATTGGCCTGGCGTCGCAAAAATGCCGGAATTTCAAGCAGATCTTCTTCAGATTCCGTCGCCGACTTGGCATGGGGCTCAGATTTGGCCACCAATCCGCCCAGATCCTGCTGGGTTGCCTTCTGAGGTTCGGGTTTAGGTTCGGGTTGTGGTTCTGGCTGTACCTGAGCCTGCACCTCTGGTTCTGCCTGAACCTGTGGTTCTGGGGCCGGTGTTGGCATTGGGGCGGGTTCCGGCGTGGCTAGAATGGGTGCCTCAACACGGGGGTGCAGAACCGGTTCAACTCTGGCCTCTGGCTTGATTTCGGCCTTGATCTCCACCGGTGCGGCTTCTGCAGGCACCACCGGTGCAGGCGTGGCTTGTACCACGGGCGCTGGTACCACCGGCGCTGGGGTGGCTTTTGCCACCGGTGCCGGGGTGGGCGCTGGGATGGTTCGGGCTATTTGTTCTGCTTTAAGCGCTTTTGCCCGGCCACTTCCCGTCACCCGTTCAAACAGGCTTGGCCGTGTTGCCGGTTTTTCTGTCGTCGTTCCGGCATTAACAATGTCGGCTTCGGCCATGGGGTCTGGCTTACGTATGGCTGTCATATCCATTGACGTGCGAGGGGCTTCAACGGGAGCAGGCGGCATAAAGGGTTGATTGATCCCTTCTAGATCAATGCCGGGTGTGGCCTGTGGTGCCGGTGCCGGTGCTGGGGTATCAGCGATTTTGGATTCAACCCCAAGATCAAGCACCGGTGCCATGTCCGGCGCGGGTGCGGTTTCCGGCGTAGGCATGATGGATGTCGCCCTGCGTGAATTATCGCTGACCAGACTGATCGGCTGCAAGGGGACGGGATGGGCCGAAACTTCGGCGTCAATCCCTGTGGCGATGACCGAAATACGAATGCGGCCATCAAGGGCTGGGTCGAAGGTAGAGCCAAAGATGATGTTGGCATTGGGGTCCACTTCTGAGCGGATGCGGTTTGCTGCTTCATCGACTTCAAACAACGTCATGTCATCGCCGCCGCTGATGTTGATGAGCACCCCTTTGGCGCCTTCCATGGAAACATCGTCTAACAATGGGTTGGAAATGGCGGCCTCAGCTGCCGCAATGGCCCGGTTTTCGCAATCGGCTTCACCGGTTCCCATCATGGCTTTGCCCATTTCGCTCATGACTTGGCGAACATCGGCAAAATCAAGGTTGATCAAGCCGGGCATGACCATCAGGTCGGTCACGCCGCGTACGCCGGAATAAAGGACGTTATCGGCCATTTCAAAGGCTTGGGCGAAGGTGGTCTTTTCATTGGCAATGCGGAACAGGTTCTGATTGGGAATGATAATCAGGGTGTCCACGTAATGTTGGAGTTCTTCAATCCCTTCCTCGGCAATCTTCATGCGGTTCAGCCCTTCAAACTGGAATGGCTTGGTCACAACGCCGACGGTCAGAATGCCCTGTTCGCGTGATGCCCGGGCAATGACAGGGGCCGCCCCTGTTCCGGTGCCCCCGCCCATGCCGGCGGTGATGAACACCATGTTTGATTGCTGGATATGTTCGATGATGTCATCGATGGCTTCTTCGGCGGCCGCTTTGCCGACATCGGGTCGTGATCCGGCACCCAGGCCCTGGGTAATGTTGCGCCCCAGCTGGATGCGGCGTTCTGCGCTGGTCTGGGAGAGTGCCTGGGCATCGGAATTGCCAACAACGAATTCAACACCTTCGAGATTATGCTCGATCATGTTGTTGACGGCATTCCCCCCGGCACCGCCAACGCCAATGACGGTAATTCTGGGTTTAAGATCGGGTTCTGGGCTCGGCATTTTTATATTTATGGTCATGTCAGCCTCCTCAGGCAGTAAGTGTGTTAAGTGCGATTGTTCAGTTGCAGAAAAGTGGGTTGTTAAAAATTTTCACGGAGCCATAAACCGACCCGGCCTAATGGACCGGTCGGCATTCCAGTTCGGGTTCCAATTGTCTGGGTTGTTTCAGGTGCTTCATCGGGACGTCGTACAGCAAAGGCCAGTAATCCGGCGCAGGCGGTAAAAGCCGGCCCGCCAGTGGAATCGGCCAGCCCGGCGATCTTGAGCGGCCGGCCCAGACGAATTTGTTTGTCCAGAACACTACCGGCCAGTTCAGTAACGCCCTGAAGCTGGCTGGCACCGCCGGTTAACACCACGCGACGTCCGGCAATTTTGTCGTAGCCGGTCATTTCCAGTTGCCCGCGCAGAAGTTCGAATGTTTCTTCCAGCCGGGGCCGGATGATTCCGACCAACATGGAGCGGGGTACGTGGTTTGCCTGGGCGCGGTCTTCTTCGCCCATCAATGGCACATCAATCATTTCGCGATCATCGGATCCCGATGCCATGGCGTTGCCGTACAGCGTTTTCATGCGTTCGGCATGGGCCATGGGTGTGGAAAGGCCGCGGGCAATATCAGAGGTGACATGGGTCCCGCCGACGGGAATGGAGGCGCTGTGCAACAGGTGGCCGTCGTAAAATACGGCCAAAGATGTGGTTCCTGCCCCCATGTCAATGACGGTCGCGCCTAAATTGGCTTCGTCTTCAACCAATGCGGCAAGGCCAGAAGCATAAGGCGCGATCACAATGTCAGCGACATCCAGACGGCATCGTGCAAGGCAGGTTACCAAGGTGCGTATGGCCCCGGTGGTGGCCGTGACCACATGCATGTTGACGCCAAGACGTTCGCCATACATGCCGCGCGGGTCGCGGATGCCGCGCGCGCCATCTATGGAATAGCCAACGGGGATGCAATGAATTAGTTCGCGTTCATCAGATTGCGATGCGCTATGGCCCTGGGCCAGAACCTTGCGGACATCACCATCGCCCACTTCATGTCCGGCGATGGAAAGGTCGTATTGAAGAATTTCGGATTGCGGGGCACCACCGGAAAGATTGACGATGACTTCTTCGATGGTTTCACCGGCCATTTGTTCGGCAGCGTGGACCGTGGCCAAAATGGCATTTTCTGCCGCTTCGACATCAGAAATAATACCCGCGCGCACCCCGTTCGATGCGTGATGGCCAATGCCCACGACCCGTATGGTGCCATCATCGCCCACTTTCGCGATGAAGCAGGCGATCTTGGACGTCCCAATATCCAGGGCTGCGATCAAGCCGTTTTTATTTTTAGCCATGCGTTTTTTCATGACGGCATCTTTCTCAAGTGTCCTTGCTTGGCCCACGATGGGCATGTCGTTTCTTTTTAAGGGACTTCGCCTTGGGCGATGTTCGGACCACCAACCGATCGGCAAGGCG
Organism: Rhodospirillales bacterium; assembly: GCA_018666775.1. Lineage (NCBI taxonomy): Bacteria > Pseudomonadati > Pseudomonadota > Alphaproteobacteria > Rhodospirillales > Rhodospirillales bacterium. The sequence continues at coordinate 239,906 of JABIXC010000010.1, forward strand.
CAAATCAATCATGACAATGTCGCGGTCCAGAATGCGCTCAGCAGTGACAAGGCGGGCTAGCTTCAAAACAGCCCGTGCGGCATTTTTTTCAGGCAACCGGGCAATGACGCCATTGTTGAACTTCAGGTCCCAGCGCCGTTTTGATACCCGGATCATGGCGTGGGTTGCGTCCATTAATTTTGGGTGGGCGCGCATGATTTCAATCATGGCCTCTGCGTGTTTCGGGGCATCTTTTCCAACCACCATTGGCAAATGACGCCAAGCACCCAGTCGGTTGCGATCAATCACAACCCCTTCGCGATCAATCAGGGCCAATCGGCCGCCGCGTTGCCAAAGTGCCAGTGGCACCCGTTCAGCAAGACGCACATAAAGGGTGTCAGGCAGACGGCGCTCTACGGTTGCAGCGCGAATCCAGGAAAGTTTTTCAAGCCGTAATTTGGCCCCATGGGGATCAAAGCCCAGGATGGCCGATCCTTGTTTCGCCCCAAGGACACGGGTGATTTTTGCGCGGGGAACACGATTCCTGCCAATGACCAGAACATGGGTAACCCGCAATCCCATTTGGGCACTGAAATCGAGGCCCGTGCGGCGGCTCTTTTCAAGGCTGGCGCTGATGACATTGGCACCGTCCCCAAGGGTGAAAAACCATCCCCCACCCAGACCCAGAACAGCAAAGACCATAAGGAAGAGGCTCCAAACCAGCTTCCTGCGTCCAGCGGCCGATAACCACATCCGGGAACGCCCGGCATGTTTGGGGCGTTTTTTAGGTGTTTTGGTCGGCGTTGTGCGTTTTAACGCGGGCATGTTGCGTCCTCTACCATCCAGGCGACAAGATCATTAAAAGAAATGCCCTCATGGGCAGCGATTTCGGGGACCAAAGAAAGCGGGGTCATTCCGGGCTGGGTATTAACCTCAAGAATGTAAAACTGGCCCGGTTTATCCCCTGTATCGTCATAGCGAAGGTCGGTCCGGCTGACCCCTTTGCACCCAAGTGCGTCATGGGCCGTTTGGGCAATTTCCAGCGCTTCGTCGTAGGCAGCCTTTGACAGGGGGGCTGGCATCACATGTTCCGCCCCGCCTTCGGTGTATTTGGCCTGATAATCATAGAACTGGCCCTTGGGGCGAATTTCAATGGCACCCAGCGCTTCATCGCCCATGACGGCGACCTGAATTTCGCGACCGGGAATAAACCGCTCAACCAACACCGCATCGCCATAAGACCATTCCCCTGCCAGTGCCGGGGGGGCCGTTTCATCAATCACAATATGAACCCCGACGCTGGAGCCCTCGCCCAAGGGTTTGACAACATAAGGCGGTGCCATGACGGTGCCTGCCAGAACGTCTGATCGTTCTGCGGTGCGGCCTTCGGCGCAGGTCAGGCCTGCTTCGGTAAACAGGCGTCGTGCACTGGGTTTGTCCATGGCCAGTGCCGATGCCAGAACCCCGGAATGGGTGTAGGGGATGCCTAAAAATTCAAGGACCCCCTGAATGCAACCGTCTTCGCCAAAGCGTCCGTGCAAGGCATTGAAGATCACGTCTGGTTTTGGGTCCAGCGTCGTCAACAGCGCGCTTAAATCACGGCTGACATCAATTTCACGGACGTCATGGCCAAGGTCGCGAAGGGCTTTCGCACATGCAGCACCCGACACCAGAGAAACCTCACGTTCAACAGAAGGCCCGCCCATAAGAACAGCGACAGAAAGGGTCATGGCTGTGCCCTCTCAATCGGGATGGCTTTGGGGCCATTTTTGGCAGGGATTCCCAAGATGCGAATTTCCCATTCCAGGGTGATCCCGGTCTTGGCCTTGACGCGGCGGCGAACTTCTTCGCCCAAAGCCTCAATTTCGGCGGCACTGGCACCGCCTTCATTGACCAAGAAATTGCAGTGCAGTTCAGATACCCGGGCATGGCCCAATGCAAGCCCACGACACCCCGCCTGATCAATCAATTCCCAGGCCTTGTGGCCTTCGGGGTTCTTGAAGGTGGACCCGCCGGTGGGCGTGCGCACGGGCTGGGTCTCTGTGCGGGCCTTTTGAATTTCGGTGATTTGTTCGGCGATGGCTTTGCTGTCGCCGGGGGTGCCCTTGAACCGGGCAGAGGTGAAAATCCAGTCTTCGTCCACGGTGACATGGCGATAGGTAAAGCCCATATCCGCAGCGCTCAGGGTATGGATGGTGCCATCGCCATCAATGGCATCGGCAGAAATCAGCACGTCTTTTATTTCGTGGCCATACGCACCGGCATTCATGCGCAAGGCACCGCCGATGGTACCGGGAATGCCTGCCATGAATTCAAGCCCGGCAATGGCGTTGGCGCCTGCAAATTTGGCGATATTGGTATCAAGGGCACCGGCGCCAGCGATGATGTCATGATCGGTTTGGGATATGGCTGCAAATTCCCTGCCCAGCCGGATGACCACACCGGGAATGCCGCCATCGCGCACCAGAATGTTGGACCCAACGCCAATGATGGTAACCCCAATGTCTTTGGGCTTGTCGCGCAGGAACGTGGCAAGGTCTTCGGTGTCTTTGGGACGGAACATCACTTCTGCTGGCCCGCCGACGCGAAACCAGGTGACCTGGCTGAGGTCTGCCCCTTCACGGGTGCGCCCCCTGACCGGAGGAAGGCGATCAAGAAGACGATCCGTTTCTTGTTTTGCCGCCATCATGATCGGCCCTCATTTTGTTCGCTGTCGTTACCAGCTAATTCACCGGGCAGCGCTTGGGCCCAGTTGGTGATCGATCCTGCCCCCAGGCAGACCACCAGATCATCTGGTCGTGCCATGGTTTTTATAAGGCCCGCTAAATTTTCAGGGGCTTCAAGGGCGATGACGTCGCGGTGGCCGTGGGCGCGGATGCCGTCTACCAGTTCGTCCCGGTCAATGCCGATGATGGGGGTTTCCCCTGCGGCATAAACATCAGAAACGATGACGGTGTCGGCATCATTGAAGCAGGTGCAGAAATCTTCGAACAGCGCTTGCAGTCGCGAGTACCGGTGGGGCTGGACCACGGCAAAAATGCGGCCCTTACAGGCACCGCGCGCGCCTGCCAGAACAGCAGCAATTTCTACGGGATGGTGGCCATAATCATCAATGACGGTGACCCCATTGGCCTCGCCGGTTTTGGTGAAGCGTCGTTTAACCCCGGCAAAGGCATTTAACGATTTGCGAATAACACCATCATCAACGCCCATTTCCTGGGCAACGGTGATGGCGGCCAGCGCATTCTGGACATTGTGCCCGCCCAGCATCGGCAGGGTGATGGCTTCGAGGGTGCGGGGATTCGATGATGCCCTAGGGGTCAAGATGACATCGAAATGGGTCATGCCCGCTTCGCCCCGAACATTAACGGCCCGGACATCGGCTTGGGGGCTCATGCCATAGGTGATCAGTCTGCGATCAGCGACCCGTGGGATCATGGCCTGAACTTCGCCGTGGTCAATGCACAATGCGGCAAAGCCATAGAAGGGGATGTTTTGGACAAAGGAAACGAAGGCGGTGCGCAGGGTGTCAAAATCACCGTAAAAATCCAGATGTTCGGGATCAATGTTGGTGACGACTGCAATGGTGGCGGGCAGTTTGGTAAAGGTGCCATCCGATTCGTCGGCTTCCACCACCATCCATTCCCCCTCACCTAACCGGGCATTGGAACCATAGGCATTGAGAATGCCGCCATTGATCACGGTGGGATCAAGTTCTGCTCCATCAAGAATGGCCGATATCAAGGACGTGGTTGTTGTCTTGCCATGGGTCCCCCCAACGGCGATGGACCATTTAAGGCGCATCAATTCGGCCAGCATTTCGGCGCGGCGCACGATGGGGATCAAACGCGTGCGCGCGGCTTCCAGTTCCGGGTTGTCGCGGGGAATGGCCGATGAAATAACAACAACCTGTGTTTCCCCAAGGTTATCGGCATCGTGACCAATATGAACAACAATTCCCATATCCCGAAGGCGGACGACGTTGGGATTGTCTGAAACATCGGAACCCTGAACCTTGTAGCCCAGATTGTGAAGAATTTCGGCGATGCCACTCATGCCGATGCCGCCGATGCCGACAAAATGAATGGTGCCAATGGTAAGGGGGAGTGCCTTCATGCGGCTTTCCTTCCAGGCTCACCACAATTGCTGGTGGGCACCATGCCCATGACCAGCGCTGCCATGTTTCTGGCGGCATCTTTTTGGCCCGCAGCCCGTGCGGCTGTCGCCATGGTTTCTATGGCCCGGGGCTGGCTGAAAATTAATTTCAACCGCGCGGCAAGGGTTGTCGGGGTGAAGTCGGGCTCATGGATCATTTCAGCCCCACCCTGATCGACCATGGCCTGGGCATTGGCGGTTTGGTGATCGTCTGCCGCATGGGGGTAGGGAACCAGAATTGCCGGGCGGCCCGCCGTGGTTAGTTCTGCAATGGTGGATGCCCCGGAACGGCATATCACAAGATGCGCATTGCCCAGCCGTTCGGCAAGATCGTCAAAGAACGGGGCCAATTCCACCTTCAGTCCAATTTTGTCATAGGCAGCGCGGACCATTTCCATATCTTCCGGGCGACATTGCTGGGTCAGGTGGATGCGGTCGCGCAAATCATTGGGAAGTGCCGCCATGGTTTGGGGAATCACGGTGCTGAAAACGCTGGCACCTTGGCTGCCACCAGTCACCAATAAATTGATGGGGTTGCTTTTCCCTGCCTCCCGGAAGGGACGGATGCGCAAATCCCGGATCTGTTCACGAACGGGGTTGCCGGTAAAGATTACTTTTGGTGCATCCCTGGGGTTCAGTCGGGCCACCTCTTCGAAGGACGTGGCGATTGCCGATACCCGTGGGGCCAAAAGCCTGTTGGCGCGGCCCAGCAACGCATTTTGTTCGTGGATCACCGTTGGCAGGCCCAGATTGGTGGCTGCCATCATGGTTGCAACAGATGGATATCCGCCAAACCCGACCACCACTGAAGGGGACAGCCTTTGCAACAGGCGTCGCGATCGCAAGGCACCGTACGCAAGTGTGGCAAACCCCATGATTTTTGCACCCAAGGCAACGCCGCTGACCCGTTGGGCAGGGATGGCATGGGTGGTGACATCATTCAGGGAACCAGACCAGGTTTTGCCGCGCTGGTCCGTAAACAAGGCGAGCGTTTGCCCCAGCCTTTGCAATTCTTCTGCCAGCGCCTGTGCCGGAAAAACATGCCCGCCGGTGCCGCCGGTAACAAGGACGATGGGGTGACGCCGTGTAATTTCGGATGCGGTTGTCGTCATGTCTCCCCCAATCCAATCCGCTTTCGGGTCAATGCCAGCACCATGCCCATGGTGATGGCAATGCCGATGAGCGATGACCCGCCATAAGAGATAAAGGGAAGCGTCATGCCCTTGGTGGGGATGAGGTTCAGGGTCGATGCCATGTGAATGACCGCCTGGAGGCCAAACTGGGTCAGCAATCCGGTGACCGCCAGCAAGATGAACAGGTTATGGGTATTGAGGCTTCTGGCAATCCCACGCAAGACCACAAAGGCAAACAACAGAACGATTATAAGACAGGCCAACAGACCAAGTTCTTCGCCCGCCACGGCAAAGATGAAATCAGAATGGGCATCGGGCAGGATTTCCTTGACCGTGCCCTCACCGGGGCCGCGTCCAAACAGGCCGCCGTTCATGAAGGCTTCTAATCCGGTCAGCGCCTGAAAATTATCGCCAGCGGCCGGGTCCAGAAAACGGTCAATGCGGCTGGAGAAATGGGGCAAATAAGCATAAGCCAGCGCTGCCCCGCCTCCGGCCAGCACGATCGCGCCGACAAGCCAGTAAAGTGGCATGCCTGCGATAAAGAACTGGGCAAAGAACATGGCAGTGACCACAGCGGTCATGCCCATATCGGGTTGCAGGACAAGCAGCAGAACGGTCAGCCCATAAAGGGCGAATGCGATCCATTGGCCCGGGAACTTTTCGTTCATCTTGGCCGTTGCCATCATCCAGGCAATAGTAATGGCGAAGGCTGGCTTGATCAGCTCTGAGGGTTGCAAAGACAGGCTGGCAATTCTGATCCAGCGCCTAGCACCCTTGATCTCTATTCCCATCAACAGGGTCGCCACCATCAGGACAATGGAAATCAGGAACAGGGCGACACCAACGCGGCGGATGCCCCGGGGTTCCATCATTGATAATCCAAAGATGGCAATGGTTGCGGGGATCAGATAGATCATCTGGCGGTTGACGAAGTAATAAGAGTCATACCCGATGCGCTCAGCAACGGCGGGGGATGCTGCCAGCGTTAACAAGATGCCAAACGCAATCAGCCCGCCAATGGCGGCCAGCGTCCAACGGTCCACGGACCACCACCAGTTGGCCATGACAGAGGTATCAGTGCGGGCAAAGCTGATCATGATCCTGTCTCCAGGGCTTCAACCCCATGGCGGAAGGCCATGCCGCGGGCTTCGAAATTTGCAAATTGATCAAAGGACGCACAGGCGGGCGATAGCAGAACGACAGATTCTTCTGTCGATGAAGCGGCTGCCGCGTAAGCCGCAGCAATGGCCCCGTCCAGATCATCGCAATGGCTGTGGGGGACGTCATCGCCAAGGGTGTTGGCAATGTCGTCAGCGGCTTCACCGATTAAAAAGGCGTGTTTGATCCTTGAAAATGCCGGGGCTAAATCTTCAAACCCGCCATCTTTGGCCCTGCCACCGGCAATCCAGTAAACATGGTCGTAACATTCAAGGGCGCGTAGCGCTGCAATGGGATTGGTTGCTTTTGAATCATTGACGAAGCGGATGGTGCCAGCGCGCCGGATTAATTCCTGGCGATGGGCAAGACCGGGATAGGTTTTAAGGGCCGTGGCAATGCTGGCTGCATCAATGCCTGCTGCCAGCGCCGTGGCCGTGGCAGCCGCCGCGTTTTGGTGATTGTGTGCCCCGGGTAAATTTTCTACATCGCGGATGTCGGCAATGAGATGCTTTTTCCCATCCCGGTTGTCGATCACACAGCCATTTTCGATGCCAATGCCACCGTCAATTATCGAACTGCCCGAAATGGGGACAATGTTCATGCCGCCTTTTTCTTCCAGGCGGGCACAGAGCGCACGACAATGGTCATCGTCGGTACCAACGATGGCGATGGCATTATTTCGGGTCAGGGCGAACAGGTTTTCCTTTGCCGCAACGTAGCCATCTATCCCGCCATGGCGGTCAAGGTGATCGGGGCTGATGTTGATCAACACCGCGATGTCAAAGGCCGCCGCCGTGATCCGTTCAATCTGATAGCTGGATAATTCCAATATATAGGTGCCATCGGCGCCCAATTCGGAAAGCCCTAAAGCCGCCGGTCCAAGGTTCCCCCCGATTGCGGCTTTGCGCCCGGCGTTTGCAAAAATATGGCCAAGAAGGGCAGTCACGGTGGATTTGCCATTGGTGCCGGTGATGCCAATAAAATTGGCATTACGTTGTGCTTCGGCCAGCAATTCAACATCGCAAATAATGGGAACCCCTGCGCCCCGCGCCCGTTCGGCCACAGGATGGGGGCTTGGAAAACTGTGGGGAATGCCGGGGCTAAGGACCAGCGCACATGTATCAGAAAAATCGGCTTGACCCAGATCGCCAAGGGGAATGCCTTTAAGGGCGGCAGCTTCGCGTCTCGGGCCATCATCATCCCATGCGGTGACATTGGCACCGGAACGCTGCAATGCTTCGGCCGCGATCAACCCCGATAGGCCAAGGCCCATGACCGCATACGTATTGCCAGTTGTTTGTGGAAGCCGGATCATCTCATCACCTCAGCTTCAGGGTGCTAAGCCCGATCAAGGCCAGGATCATGGCGATAATCCAGAAGCGAATGACAATGGTGGCCTCAGCCCAGCCTTTTTGTTCAAAATGATGATGCAGCGGTGCCATCCGAAAGACGCGCTTTCCGGTCAACTTGAAGGATGCCACCTGAACAATCACCGAAATTGTTTCCAGAACAAACAACCCACCGATGATGGCCAGCACCAATTCGTGTTTGGTGATAACGCTGATGGTGCCAAGGGCACCGCCCACGGATAGGGAACCGGTATCGCCCATGAAGACCATGGCGGGCGGGGCGTTGAACCACAGAAACCCAAGACTGGCCCCAACGAGAGCGCCACAGAACACGGCTAGCTCTCCGGTTCCGGGGACAAAATGAAGTTGCAGGTAATTTGAAAAGACGGCGTTGCCCACCAGATATGAAATCAGGGCAAAACAACCAGCCGCAATCATAACCGGAACAATGGCGAGCCCATCCAGCCCATCGGTCAAATTCACCGCATTGGATGCCCCGACCATGACCAGAATTGCGAATACCGGGAAAAACCAGCCGAGATTAAGCAGCAAGTTTTTAAAGAATGGCACCGCTAATGTCGTGGCAAGGGGGTCGCGGGTAATTTCCATCACCCAAAGGGCTGCAATCAGCGCGATGGTGATTTCCATTGAAATGCGAAGTTTGCCTTTCAGGCCCCGGTGATTCATGCGGGTGAGTTTCAGATAATCATCGGCAAAGCCAATGGCGCCGAAGCCAAGGGTGACCAGCATCACCACCCAGACATATTGGTTGGTCAGGTCAGCCCACAATAAGGTGCCGACGGAAACCCCAAGAAGGATAATGAAGCCGCCCATGGTGGGCGTCCCCTTTTTGGTCAACAGATGGCTTTCGGGACCATCTTCACGAATGGGTTGGCCTTCGGCCTGGCGCGATTTCAGCCAGCGGATAACGCAAGGCCCGGTCAGGAAGCAGACAATCAGCGCGGTCATGACCGCAGCACCAGAGCGAAAGGTGAGATAGCGGAATAGGTTGAGCACAGGAAAATCAACGGCCAGCGGGGAGAGAAGGTTGTAGAGCATATCGGGTCAGCCTCCATTCGCTGCGGTTGGGGTGGATGGCGGTATTGAAAGCGCTTCAACGACCGTGCCCAGATGTTGGCTGTTTGATGCCTTGACCAGCACCACGTCACCCGATTGCAAAGTGCGTTCCAGCAGGGGAACCAGTTCATCAGCGTGGGTTGTGTGGCCGCCGCGTTTGGAACGGGGCAGGGCATCATCAAGGTGCATCATGTTGTCGCCCGTGGTCAGGACCAGATCGACCCCGGATGCAAGAAGATCTTCGGCCAGTCCTTCGTGGGTTCTGGCAGAGCCATGGCCCAATTCCAGCATATCGCCCAGAACGGCAATGCGTCGGCCACCGTCGCCGGGGATGCATTCTGCCAATACCTTGAAGGCGGCGCGCATGGAGGCTGGGGATGCATTGTATGAATCATCAATCACCGTTGCCGTGCTGCCGTCATTCAAAATGACGGAAAGCCGTCGCCCGCGTCCAGCCGGGGTTGGCATGGTGCCCAGCATGTGTAGTGCGCCATCAAGATCACCACCCCCAACCTGGATTGCGGCTAGCACAGCCATGGCGTTTTGTGCGGAATGGCGCCCTGGCAGTGCCAGAGAGAAATCAATCACGGTGCCCATGACATCGGCAGAGACAATGGATGCGCCATTGCCCCGGAAAGAAAGCAGGCGAACGTCTGAGCTTGGGTTTTCCCCAAAGGACACAATGCGGTCAATGCCGCGGGTTCGGGCCTCATTAGCAAGCAGGTCAAAATAGGGGTTGTCGCGGTTGAGGATGGCCGTGCCCGCACCGCGCATGCCATCGAAAATTTCGGATTTGGCAAAGGCGATTTCTTCAACGGATTTGAAAAATTCCAGATGCACCGCTTCGACGGTGGTGATGATAGCAATTTCGGGATAGAGCAGCCGTGAAAGTGGTGTGATTTCGCCCGCATGGTTCATGCCGATTTCGAACACACCGAAATCGCTGTCGCCATGCATCCGGGCCAAAGATAAAGGCACCCCCCAGCGGTTGTTAAGATTGCCCTGGCTGGTTGTGACCGTCCCCGATGGTGCCAATGCCGCGCCTAAGGCTTCCTTGGTGCTGGTTTTGCCAACGCTGCCCGTGATGGCAATGATTTTAGCATCGGCGCGTTTGCGCGCAGTCCGGGCCAGCTTCATCAGACCGGCATAGGTGTCATCGACGATCAATAGGGGATGTCCGCCGCCGTGATCTGATGGGATGTGTTCAACCATTGCCGCCGCCGCCCCTGCAGCAAAGGCATCATCGAGAAAAATATGGGCATCGCGATTTTCACCACGGATGGCAATGAACAGATCGCCGGGTTCCACAGTGCGGGTGTCAATGCTTACCCCTTGTGCAAGCCAGGGTTGGGTTGAATGTCCCCCGGTGGCAGCCTCTGCCTCTGTAGCGGTCCACAATGGTGTGGTGGGAGATGGGATGGTCGCCGTCATTTAGGGGCATCCTCCCGGGAAATGGCTTGGGTGATTTCATCGGCGTCAAAGAAAGGTAAAACCTGATCGCCAATGATTTGGCCGCGTTCATGGCCTTTCCCGGCAACCACGAGAATGTCACCCGCCCCCAGTTCGGAAATGGCGGTTTGAATGGCATCATGACGATTGGCAATGACACGAATGTCGGTTTGATCCGGCACGCCTGCAAGAATATCGCGGCGGATGGTATCGGCATTTTCGTTGCGCGGGTTGTCATCGGTGACAATAACCCGGTCCGCAGATTGGGCTGCGATCAGCCCCATTTCAGGGCGTTTGCCACGATCCCGATCGCCGCCACAGCCAAAGACAATTGAAAGCCGGCCCGTCGCATGGGGCCGAAGGGCGGACAGGGCATTGGCCAGTGCATCGGGGGTGTGGGCATAATCAACGAAGGCAGCGCCGCCATTTTTGCGGGACCCAATCAGTTCCATGCGCCCGGGCGCGCCCACAAGATGGGGAATGGCCCCAAGGGCAGCACTTGTTTCGCCGCCACAGGCCATGACCAGACCTAAAGCACAAGCCACGTTTTGAATTTGAAAGCCGCCCACCAGCGGCACATTGATGTCTTGGGTGGTGCCATTGATATCCAGACTGACCAATTGGCCAAGGCCCTGGGGCCGGTGGCGCATAATTTTGATATCGGTGCCGGCAATGCCATAGCTGATGATGCGGATGCCACGATTGGTGGCAATGTCACAAAGGCGTTCAAATTCAGGAATATCGGCATTGAGAACGGCAATGCCCCCTTCTGGCAAGAGGTCCGAAAACAGCCGGGCCTTGGCCATGAAATAGTCCTGATCGGTGCCGTGATAATCCAGATGATCCCGGGTGATGTTAGTGAAGGCGGCGGCTTGCAGACGAACACCATCAAGGCGGAATTGATCAAGCCCGTGGGAGGATGCTTCCAGCGCTAAATGACTGACCCCGCGTATTGTCAGGCGCATCAAGGTGTCATGCAGGGTTACAGGATCGGGCGTGGTGAGGGTGCCCGGTTCTTCTATCTCTGGTGCGCTAATCCCGAGAGTCCCCATGGAGGCTCCGGGTAAATTCATGTGCGCCCAGATTTGGCGAACAAAACTGGCGACGGATGTTTTGCCGTTGGTGCCGGTTACGGCGCAAATGGTATCGGGCTGTTCAGAGAAAAACCGGGCGGCCATGATGGACAGGCGCCTTCTTGGTTCTGCATCTTCAACGATCGGAATATTGCCAAGGTTTGGCAGATCGGAAATTTCAAGGGCCGTGCCTGTGGGTGCCAAGATGGCAGCGGCACCCCGGGAAAGGGCATCAGAAATGTAGCTGCGCCCATTTTCATGGTTGCCCGCACTGGGAAGGGCCGCAAACAGATTGCCGGGCTGGACCTTGCGGCTGTCTGCCGTCAAACCGGTAATCTCGACTTTTTGTACTGCTTTACTTTGTGCCAATGGGTCACCTTCGTCGTCAATAAGTTCAGAAAGAAGCAAGGTCTTTACCCCGTCGCCTACCAGCGATTGTCGGAATGTGAATGTTCAGGGCCTTTCGGACCTGTTTGGAATTTTCGTCTGTTGGTGCGATGCCCAACAGGGGGGCGGCGCGGGAAATAAACCGGCTGACCACCGGTGCTGTGACCCAGCCGCCCGTGGCGTAGCCATGGGTGCGGGCATTGCCATGGGGTTCATCGACCAGCGCCAGCACGACATAACGCGGCTTTGTCATGGGGAAGACGCCAACAAAAGAAGATATCAATGCTTTGGCGCGATACCCCCGGGTGCCAATCTTTTCCGCAGTGCCGGTTTTTCCGCCAACCAGATAACCCGGCGCGCGGGCTTTTTTCCCGGTGCCGTTGGTCACCACAAGGCGTAGAAGTTTCCGCATGTTCCGCGACGTGCGGGCTTTGAGTACCCGTTCGCCTTCAACTGGTTCATGCTTCGATGATTTAAGAAGACTGGCGGGGCGTAAAATGCCGCCATTGACGACCGATGCAACCGCCTGGGTCAACTGTACCGGGGACACGGCAATGCCATGGCCAAACGAAATTGTCATGGTGTTGATTTCGCGCCACGGCGTGGGCACCAGAGGCGCGCCAACTTCTGGAACTTCAATGCTTGCCGGGCGCAGCAGACCAAGACGAGCTAGATAATGTTTCTGGGTTTTGGTGCCCACGTCCAAGGCCATTTTTACCGAGCCGACATTGGATGAATACATGAAAATTTCAGGGACACTGAGCCAGCGCTTTTTGGAATGGAAATCGCTGATGGTGAATCGAGCAACACGGATCGGGTTGGATGCATCATAGCCGCCGCGCATGCCGACGACGCCGCTGTCCAGTGCCATGGCGGTTGTGAAAATCTTGAATGTGGAGCCCATTTCATAGACCCCCATCGTTGCCCGGTTGAAAAGGGCCTTGTTGGGAATGCGGTTGGGGGTGTTGGGATCAAAGTCAGGCAGCGATACCATGGCGATGACCTCGCCTGTTTGGGCATCCATCACCACGCCGGTCCCACCGACTGCACGGAACCGCATTACGGCAGCGCTTAGTTCCTGATGCAGAATGTGCTGGATGCGAATGTCAATAGACAATTGCAGGGGCTTGGTTCTGGCGTGCAGGGTATCGTTAAATCTTTTTTCAATACCAGCGAGCCCAATCCCATCGGTGCCGGTGAAGCCCAGAAAGTGAGCGCCCAATCGGCCGTGGGGATAAACCCGGCGTTCTTCGCGTTGGAAATAGAGCCCGGGGATGCCTTCTCGGTTAACGGCATATTGCTGGCGGGGTGTCAGGTGGCGTTTAAGCCAGACAAAGCCACGATCAGAAGCAAGTTTGGTCTTTACAATGGATTTGCGCAGATCGGGTAGGGCGCGAACCAGTTTGTTGGTGGCAGCCCGGGGGTCGATCACCAAGCGCGGGTTGGCATACAGGGATGCGGTGTTAAGGGACGTTGCCAGAACGATGCCGTTGCGATCAGTGATATCGGCTTGTCCTGCGGTGAAATTCGGGCTGCGCTTGGACTGGGCCAGACGGGGCTCACCGGTGGGTTTGACGATGGCAACATCGGCCAAGCGGAACCCAATGGCGGTAAAGGCAACGGCGAAAAGAACCGCGCCTACCAGCAACCGGGTGCGCCCGGTTTCTATGGCGACCCGGTTGGCGCTATCCATTTGGGTTCTTGTTGCGACGGGCGGGATCATGGCCCCACCTTCCGGGCTTGCACAGAAGCTTCGGGAATTTGGGCCAGTTCTGCTGGACGGAAGGGCAGGGACCCAATGGTGCCAATCTGTGCCGTGGACGGGGTGGTGAGCTTGAGAAACCGTCGGCTCAGTTTCTCAAGGCGCTGAGGCCGATTGAGATAAGCCCATTCGGCGTGAAGCACGTGGGTTTGTTCTTGTTCGTTGATGATGGCGGCATTAAGCCGGTTCAGCCGATCTTCAAGGGTTTGAACTTTGTATTTGACGTGAAAGAGACCGAAGCCAACAAAGGCAGCAAGAATAATCCAGAACAGTGTGGTCCGTCCCTTCATGCCCCCGCCTTTCTCTTGGTGTCTTGGGGGGCGTCTTTGGGGGCCTCCAGGGGAGTATCGGTTCTGATGGCGGCGCGCAATCGTGCGGAACGGGATCGCGGATTGCTTCGGGTTTCGCCGTCCAAAGGTTTGGTTACGCCACGTTTGACGAGATGAAATGTGGGCGCGGCCTCACGCTCGGTCCCCCGGGAGGGGAGGGACGGCTGGTGGCGTGAAGGCCGCGCCTTGGAACCGCAGCGGGTAGATAAAAATGTTTTAACACTGCGGTCCTCAAGAGAATGGAATGAAACGACGACCAAGCGCCCGCCGGGCCGGAGTAACGCCTCGGCCGATTTCAGGCCCCGGGCCAGTTCTCCTAATTCGTCGTTCACATAGATGCGAAGCGCTTGAAAGGTTCGGGTGGCGGGATCAAGGGTGGCTCGGCCGCGCCCGCCGGTGCGTTTTGAGCCGGTGCGTTTTGAAATTGTGCGCCGCACAATGTCCGCAAGGACCTGGGTCGTTTCAATGGGGGCAATGGCGCGCGCAGCAACAATGGCGCGCGCGATGGCACGGGACAGACGTTCTTCACCATATTGATAGATGACATTGGCCAGTTCTTCTTCGGCCAATGTGTTGACGGCATCAGCGGCACTGGTGCCATCGCTTCCCATGCGCATGTCCAGCGGGCCATCGCCCTGGAATGAAAACCCGCGTTCGGGGTTGTCGATCTGAAAGGAGGAAACCCCAAGATCAAGCACAATGCCATCAACACCATCGACGCCTTGGGCTTTGATCAAATTTTCCATGTCACCGAAACAGCCACCCAGAACCGTTAACCGGCCATCATAGTCGCGCGACATTTCGGCCCCACGGGCCACGGCCGTTTCATCGCGATCAATGGCCCAGACCGTACAGTCGGCAGCATCAAGAATGGCGCGGCTGTAACCCCCGCCTCCGAAGGTGCCATCGAGATAGGTTTCACCAGCGACAGGGGCAAGGGCGCTCAGCACTTCATTGATCATGACGGGCGTATGGGTTGGGGGTGTTTGCGCGCGCATCATGGTCATGACGGGATTACCTCATCGATCCTTATCGCGAGATGTGTCGCGCGATGTGTCTCGGGGGGCAAGCGCCAGGGTTGCGCGTCTCTCCCGAGCCCGGACCCGGGCTTCGTTCTGATGGTCTTCAAATGCTTTTGGTTCCCAAATTTGAAACGTCGCGCCCCGGCCAACGAAAGCGGCCTGGTTTTTGATGCCTGCGTGTTCAATGAGTTGGGGGGGCAAAACGATGCGCCCATCCCCATCAATCGGGATCTGATGGGAATCGGCAAAAATGGTAGAGGCAAGGTCGTCTTGTTCTTCGGAGAACTGTTCCAGCAGGTCAACGCTTTGGGATAATTGTTCCATGCGGTCCATTGCGCAGGCTTCAATGACGGCCGCGCGGTAGGAACGGAAGGCAACAACACCCTTGAAGGATTGCCCCTTAAGGGCCGCCCTGTATGGTGCGGGGACGGAAATCCGCCCTTTTTGGTCCACCTTGTTGATAAACGTGGACAGGAACAATGCCATCTGAATACTACCTGTCTAGTCACGATGCCCATGGAGGAATTTGTGCCCCCTTTGCACGCTGTAACGTGCGTCCCGAACGGTCCCCCTCGGACCAGCCCTTTATGGGATAATCTGGGATACCATGGGATTGTATGGTCGTCAATGGGAATTCAATAGAATTTCGTGGTAAATAAAGGGTTAACGTGCCGTTAAGGCACCCAAATTTGGTTTGCAATCCGCCCAGCGGTTCGCCCAGAAATTAGCCCCGATTTCTGGCCAGAGATTGGATAAACCTGTCGCTGTTGAGAATGCGAATTTTGCTGCCTTTTGGGGCGGCAATGTGTTCGGTTGATGGTTTTTTCAGGAAATTAAAGTGCCAGATGGCCTGTAAGCCGGGTTCTGTACCCACAGGGCGGACCCTATAGGTGATGACCATTCATCTGGGACGCTCGTTACCGAACGCCTCACGCGACCTACCCGGACCCGACGCGAGAACGCGCCTGCTAATGCATGGGTCCCTATTCGGTCTTGCTCCCGGTGGGGTTTACCCTGCCACTACCGTTACCGGCAGCGCGGTGCGCTCTTACCGCACCCTTTCACCCTTACCCAGCATGCCCGAAGACAAAGCTGGGCGGTATACTTTCTGTGGCACTTTCCCTGGGGTCGCCCCCGCCGGGGGTTACCCGGCACCGTATTCCCGTGGAGCCCGGACTTTCCTCCCTTTGGCGCTTTCGCGGTCCAAAGCGCAGTCATCCAGCCATCTGGCACGCCCTTAATGTGGGCCGGAAGGGCTAAAAGGTCAACTGTGGCGGTAAAATCAGGTTTTGACGGCATTTAGCCAGTTAAGGATGGCCAAATCAGTGCTGTCGGGCGATTTATTCAGCAATTCAGGGCGAAAATGTCTGTGAAAGGCGGAAATCACGGCATTTTCCTGCCCATTTTCGATGAAATAGCCAAAATTTTCCATCTCATGGCGTAAAACATCATGATCCAAGGGTGAATTATTGGGGGAAACCATATTCTGGATAAGTGATTTTGGCGGGAAAATGCCAATGCCTTCGGCTGCCAGGGCTTGCCAGTCAAAGCGTTCGCCGGGGTCGGTCTTGCGAAGCGGTGCAATGTCGGAATGTCCAAGAACGCGGTGCGCAGCAATTGGGTGGCGCGCCAGAATGACATGGGCAAGAGAGATCAGGGCATTCATTTGGGGTTCTGGGAAATCCCGGTATCCAAATTCATGGCCGGGGTTAACCAGCTCAATAGCAATAGAACAGGAATTGATATCCGTTTTTTCTTCCCACTGGGCAAGTCCGGCATGCCATGCGCGATTGTCTTCATCGACCAGGGCAAAAATTTGGCCTTGTTCATCGATCATATAATGTGCGCTGACTTTGGCTGCCGGGTCGCACAGACGATGGGATGCGGCTTCAGCACTTTCCATGCCGGTGTAATGCAGGACCAGCATGTCGATTTTGGCACCGGTCGCGCGGGCATCAAAATTGGCAGAAGATTGTTGGATCATGTCAAAAGCCATGAAGCATTTTTACCCCTGTCCTGACGTTGACGCTAGTCCCAACCTTGCCACACTCTATTCCTGGGTGATGGCGATCAGTCCAGAAGCGTCCGCAGGGTTTTTGCCAGGTCTTGCCTTAGATAAGGTTTTGGCAGCAACGTGATCCCGGGTTGAACGGTATCTTCAACGGGGTTCATGCCTTCGGGGTAGCCAGAAGTGTAGAGCACCTTAATTTCAGGCAAGAGACGCCGCGCGTGCTTTGCGACTTCGATGCCGTTGATGCCTTTGGGTAATACAACATCGGTAAACAAAAGGTCTGGGGCCGGGCCTGTTTCCAGACATTTTATGGCCTCCAGGCCATCATTGGCGGTGGTCGTTTTGTAGCCAAGGCTTTCAAGCATGTTGATGGTCATTTGTTGGACATGGGGATCATCTTCGACCACCAAGATGCTTTCGCCACGCGATGTGGGGATCGCTGGCATTGATTTGGCTGCTTCAGCTTCTATTGGTTGTTCGTTCATGGAGGGGAGGTAAATAGTGATGATGGTGCCTTTACCCGGGGGGCTTTCCAAGGTCATGCGACCGTAGGATTGTCGGATGAAACCATAAACCATGGAGAGGCCAAGGCCGGAACCCTTTCCCACCTCCTTGGTTGTAAAGAATGGCTCTATGACGTGTTCGATAATGTCGGGGGGGATGCCACTACCGGTATCGGCAATGCGGACCATGACATAATCACCGGGCGGTGATTCTTCCATGTCATCCCCATCGGTGGCGTGAAGATAGGTGTTCGATGTTGTGATGGTCAGGGTGCCGCCATCACCCATGGCATCGCGGGCATTGATAGCAAGGTTGAGAAGGGCATTTTCAAACTGGCCGGGATCAATGGTGCAGTCTGAAAGGTCGGGCACTGCAGAAATGCGCACGTCGATGGTTTCGCCAAGGGTACGTCGGATGAGATCCGCCATATCGGCAATGGATTGGCCAATATTGATGGTTTGGGGCTGAAGGCTTTGGCGCCGTGAAAAAGCCAGCAACCGCTGGGTTAATTCGGCCCCGCGCTTGCTGGCCTGGGCGATGGCTTCCATTCTGTCTGGAATAACCGTGCTTTTGGGGTCTGCCAGCATGATTTCCTGACAGAGTTCCAGATTGCCAACAATGATCGCTAAAATGTTGTTGAAGTCATGGGCAATGCCACCGGTCAATTGACCGACGACTTCCATTTTCTGGGCTTGATTCAAGCGTTCTTCGGTGGCTTTCAGTTCGGTGATGTCGGTTGCCGTCAGGATGTTCCCGCCGTCGTTGGTGGGGATGCGCTCGTATATATAGGTTGTGCCATCGGCAAGTGAATATTCCTGGATGCGGTGGTTGCGGTCCGTAAGCTGGGTTTGCGGGTTCTCCCGATTGCTCAGCCCGTGTGTGGTGCGGTAGGTGAGAATTTCCTCACGGTCCATGCCGACACACATTAATTTTTCTGGTATGCCGAAAATTTTGGGGAATTGATTGTTGAAGGCAGTCAGTTTGTTGTTGGCATCATAAACCGCAACACCCTGGGCCATATTGTCGAAGATGGCTTCCAGCATGGCAGTTTTTCCGCCGCTTCGCGTTCGGTTTTTTTGAATTTGGTGATATCGGTATAGGTGGTGACGCAGCCGCCGTCAGGCATGGATTTGCGGTGGTGGATATAACGCCGTCCCGTTGGCAATGTGTGTTCAGCGGAGCGTTCGGTTTTGATGGAAGATTCATCAAGACGCCGCATGATGATCCCGTTCAGATCACCAGTCTGGTCAGCATAGCGTTCGTTGTAATCACCGCGTTTGGCACGAAAATCGACGGTCTCCTTGAAGGGCATGCCGGGGGACAAGAACCCAGGGGGATAGGAAAACAGTTCTTCGAATTGCACGTTGTAGCGGACAATTTTCATGTCGGCATCGCATACCAAATAGCCCTGCGCCATGGTTTCGATGGTGGTTTCCATCAGGATGGTTTTTTGTTCGGCTTCTTCTTCGGCCTGTTTCAGGGCAGTGATGTCCTGATTGGTGTAGAGTATGAAGTTTAGCGCCCCTGCATCATTGTAAAAGGCAAATGCTTCATTGATGACCCAGATGTAATGCCCGTCCTTGCATCTAAGTCGTCGAATATCTTTATAATTATCGATCTCCCCTTTTCTCAAGAGATTGTGCAGGGTCGCATTGGGTTCCTGATCATCGGGATGGATGACGGATCTGACTGAAATTTTATTTAGTTCTTCACAAGAATAACCAAGCATTTGTTCAGCGGCAGGATTGCAGATGAATTTTCGAGTGCCATCGTAACGGATGGACATGCCGATAGAGCTTTGCGCGAAGATGGCAAGAATTTGCCCTTCGTTGACCTGATCCGATTTATAGCCCGGGCCTGAATTTTGGTGTTGATCGATTTTGCGCGTTACCAATGTGCCGCCCGGCCATGCCAACACGCGGCAAAAACCGTTCCTTCTATGAAAATTCTTCCCTGACGGAAATGCTAGGCGCGCCGTGACCTGATTGCAATTCTTAATTGCGACCAATTCGCAGAATGGGGGGGGTGCCAGCATGATCCCTGATTTAAGCCATGTTCTTGTCAAGAACATGGATGCATTCCGTTTTCCCTGAGCATTTTTTTCGATTAATATAAGATGGGTATAGATGGGCCCAATGCAAGAGGCTGCAAAGAACCGGGGGAAACAAAATATGCGTAATGGTTATAAGGTGTTTGATGCGGATACCCATATCAGGCCATCGGCAGAATCACTTCGGCCTTATTTGTCGGAAAAGCTGTTAAGCACCATTCCAGATTTGGAAGATCATCGCGTAGAAATTCATACCGGTGATGCAGGTGAAAAAAGAGAGGCCCCCTACCGACACTGGTATCGTTTTAATCGCAGCGCAGGCTGGAGCAGTTCAACGCCCCGCATTTTGGGCGAAGCCGCACCGCGGGACGGGGCCAAGCGTCATTTTCAGACCTTTATGGGAAGCACGTTTCCTACCGAAGGGGGGGGGGATTTTTCCCCCGAAGTGCGCCTTGCCGACATGGATACCGAAGGGGTTGATGCCCATTTTATTGTGCATGCCAGCAACATCGGCTATCCGGACCCGGAAATGGACATGGAATTTATTTATGCCCAGCATCGGTTCTTGAATGATTTCTGTGAAACTGATTCATCGCGCTTGAAAAGCTGCATCATCATCAATCCAATGTCGATTGAAGGATCGGTCAACGAGATCAAACGCTGGGGCAAGACGGATTGGGCCGTGGCCGTGCAACCTAAATTGCCCCTTGATTATCCTCTGGATCATCCAGATTTGCACCCCATCTGGGCCGCTGCTCAGGAACATGGGCTTAGTGTCATTCATCACAGTTTGGCAATGGGCTACCCGGGCTATCGAGATCTTTGGGAAAACCCTTTCCTGGGCCGTTGTGCAAGCCACCCATGGGCTGCCATGCGGGCGATTGCGTCCTTCTTCGGGGGTGGTTTGATGGAACGCTTCCCTGAACTGCGTTACGCCGTTTTGGAATCCGGTTTTGGCTGGCTGCCATTTTGGGCCCGTCGCATGGATGATCAGGTTACGTATGTGGGACACGTGTCAGAAGATTTGACCAAGAAAATCAGCGACTATCTGACAGGCGGACGGTTTTTTGCGGCCATTGAGCAGCACGAAGGTGCTGACATGGCAAAAATTTGCAACGATTTGATGGGCGATCATATCTTGATGTTCGGGTCTGATTACCCCCACGCAGAATCACGTTTTCCAGAATCCGTCGATCAGGTCTTGGCCTGGGAAGACACCATCGGAAAAGAAGCCATGCAAAAATTGTTGTGGGATAATCCGGTCAACTTTTTCGGAAAGCCGTAACCTAGCTCAGCAGGGCCAGCAGCCATGTCCCCAATATGGGTTCTGGCCAGATGACATACATGACGTTATCGAAAAAGCCGATCACGACGGCGGCGATAATACCACCGGTTAACGCCCCCCAGGCCCAGGGCCTGCGACCGGTCATCAGTGCCGCTGGGGCCAATGTGGCAAGTCCGATGGCCCCATATTGAAGCCCAACCAGCACTGAGATGAAAAAGAACACGGCGATCAGGCCCAGAAGAAGGGCAATATAACGTCCACGATTATCGGCGCCGGTGCTTAACATGCCAAGGTCAAGAATCTCGCTTTCACCGCGTTGCCAACCCTGCAGCACAAACTGAATTCCCGCCAAAACCATAATCAAAACGCCAAGCCCAAAGGGAAAGCTTGATGCCTTGGCTTCATAGCTTGTGGCCGTCCACATGAACCACGCGGCCACCACCATGAAAAAGACCGGGATCATATTCAGCCAGCTCCAGCGCCATGGCACGCGTGCCGCATCGTTTGCGCTGGGGGCGGGCTCATCTGTGGTGGTTTTTAACCGGGTGAAAAAGACCCCCATGGCCACCGCCATCAACAACAAGAAAATGGTGAGGGGGCGAGAAAGAACGCCGCCGATGCCGTAAAGCGAAATTGCCGACAGCAGGTTTTCTTCAATAATGCCCCCAAGGATGAAGCCCAGGATCAGCGGCGGGCGCGGCCAGCGACATTGTTTCATCACCAGCCCTAATATGGCGAAACCAAAGACAATGGGCAGCGCTGTCCAATGCCGCGTTTCCTGGAATGCTGCCAACAATGCCATGGGAAGAATGGCGGCACCAAGCAACGGATAGGGCACCCGTGTCAGCTTGGCCAGATGGCCTGACCACAACATGCCAATGATGGCGAGCGCAACATTTCCCAACACCAGACTGACAACGATCAAGGTGACGATGTCGCCATGCTGGGTTAACATTTGTGGCCCCGGCGACACGCCATAGGCGAGCATGGCGACCAGCACAAAGACCCAGCTTTGCCCACCGGGCAGGCCGAGCGCCAGGGTAGGGATGGCTTGTCCCCCTTCCTTGGCGCTTTGCACAGATTCTGAGAAAACCAGCCCTTTGTAGGACCCCTTGCCGAAATGGGCGCGGTTTTTGGACATGGATATACCAATGCCATAAGACAGCCACGACACAACCCTGGAACCGACCCCGGGGATGGCACCTAAGAAAACACCAATCAATGAATGGCGGATCACCAGCCGCCAGTATTTTAGGGCCAGTCTCGCCCCTTTGAAGACTTCGGACGTTTTCAAGTTGCCCGCGCGCGTGGCAATGGGCTTGCGGGTCAGCATCAGGTCAAACATTTCTGGCAATGCAAACAGGCCAATGGCGGTGGCGATGATTGGCAAGCCCTGGCTCAGCTGTAAAGAGTCGAAGGTGAACCGTTCTTCTCCGGTGAAAACCGATAGGCCAACGGTCGATAAAAGCATGCCAAGGGCCGCTGCCAGAATGCCCTTTACCATGGCACCGCGCGACAGCGCCCCGACCATGGCAACCCCAAACACGCCAACGGCGCCGATTTCAGCAAAAGAAAACTGCAAGATAAACGGCTTGATGATCGGCATCACCAAAAGCAACGCGACCGCACCAATAAGCCCACCAATGGCCGAAACCATATAAACAAAGCCTAAAACACGCGCAGCTTGGCCCCGCGATGACAAGGGGCGCGCTTCAAGAAAGGTAACCTGTCCGCCGCCGGGATGGCCCATGGCGACGATGGGCAGTACGTCGAGCATTTCTTCCACGGCCGTGATGGTTGCCAACATGGCAATGCCGATGACCGGGTCCTGGATGTTGAAAACGATGAACGGCACGGCCAGTGCCATCAACAAGCTCGCAGACAAGCCGGGCACAAGACCCGCGACCGCCGCCATGGCAACAGCGGTCAGAAATGCGAGCCAGTAGGCCTGAGAGCCAAGAAGCGCAAAACCGGCAAAGACAGCGTCCATAAATTTCCTAAATCTTGCCCGATACCTTTAAACGATCCCTGGCAAACGACCTTGGCAAACAATTTTGGCTATTTACAGTCAACCTTGTTGCCTTCGTATTTGCCTTTGCGCATGCTGCCAACGATGACACAGCTATGCCCGGCCTTGATGGCTTTGCGATTCACTTCCTTGCCATTCAGGGTGATGATTGATCGCGCATTGGTAAGCCGGACCCGATACCCCTTGACGGTAATAAAGCGTCCACCCCGGCGTACTTTGACAACCTTCCCCGTGATGTTTTTGGGAATGGTTGGAACTTTGACGCCTTTGAAATATCGTTCATAAACGGCTCTGCGCAACCCATCGATTTCGGGCATGGTTTCCTTGAAGGAAGCGGTCGCTGTTTTGATCATCTTTTGCATTTTTGAACCATGGATAAAGATGATGGGCTGGCCCTGGATTTTTTCCAGTTTTGATGCAAAAGCCTTATCATTGACGGCCTTTTCATAGGCATCCCGCAGTACCTTGGCGACGTTTGCAGGCATATCTGGCGGGCCGATGATGGCTTTGCCATAAACGATGCCCGGCAACACGATGCCCGCCCATAATCTTTTCTGTTCAGGCGTCAGCCAAGTATAGGCATTGGCCACGGGCATTTTAATTTCGCTGTTCGGTACTGCCGGCGTGTCTGGATGGCCCAGGTCTGCAAGCGGTTTCAGGTAGCCGGATTTAAACCAGCCCGGACGCAATTTTGGTAGTGCATACCACTGGCTGCCGGCGATGTAGCCTGTCATGTCGCCGCGTTCCAGCATCAGAAGAGAATCCGCCGTCCCGTTGCGTGCAACAGGGATAATTTTCAAGGGTGCATCCATCCACATGGCCATTAAACCGGCTGCTAAAAGTTTGCTGTCCAGATCCCGGGGCGATGCTGCGGGTTCGGCCAGAATCAGCGGCACCTTGCTGCCCTTGGCTTCGCGCAGGGAATTGTATGGGACGGTGCCCCGCGCCAGTAACACCACATCGCGTTTTGCATGGGTGCCGATCTGGGTGAATTTTTCTGTGACGTGTTTTGCGCTGGAATCCACATATTCCCGTCCCGTGCCCGCCGATGCGACAAAGCTGAGCGTGAAACCGTCTGGTTTGGATTTCCATACATAGTTTCGCCCCGATGGATTGGGGGGCAGGTTTGAAACCCTGATGCGCGGGTTTCCCGGAATAAATTTGCCCCAGTATGCTGCAAAATAGCGCGCCTGGGTGTCGGTGCCACCACCGGGTTTGAAATCGACGATCAACCGGATGGTTCTGCCCCTGAAGTGCATTTTGGCATTAAAATCTGCCGCGTGGGCACCGTCACTGGTGCTGGCGCTCACCCCGAATGTAAAAACAAGGGCGGCAAATGATGCTAAAATAGTGTGCGACGTTACCCAATTTTGGAATGATGTCTGTCCCCGCATAACAAAAGTTCCTCCGTAATGGTGATGGGAATAGGGTGATGGTCTGAAGCAGTTCAGCAGCCACGATTGGTTAATGGCCATGCATGAATGGCTTTATGATCGTGGTTTTTTCCGTCCCTGTTCAGCTATTTTTTATTTTTTTCTCCCTAGCCCGGATTGCCAATGATGTTACGTGATGATGATGGTTGGGTCTAGTGCGGTGAACAGGGTGGATTTTTTGTTGAAAGCAATAAAAAGCGGGGCCCGAAGGGGCCCCGCAATCGTAAATTTGTTGTGACTATTGTTTTTTCTTTTTCTTCTTTCTTTTTTTCTTCCGAGGGACAATTTTAAGCCCTTGTTTGTTAAGAAGTGCCCGGGTGTATTTAAGGGCTTCGGGGGGAAGCAGGGCGAGGGATTGAACTTTTTTCCTCAAATCTTGTGCCGTGATGATCGCCACCTGTTCATTCATCTTTTTACTGCGCTTTTTAAAATCAGCATTTTTAATGGTCTTGGCGAAGGCTGAACGATAAGCCGCAGCAACCCCTTTGGGCGTTTTCGGGGGTAGGGCCGCCCATTTGATGACCGAGCTCATGGCCCGCCAGTATTTAAAGGCTCCCTTGGAAAGGTCGGTTTTAAGCTTGGCCTCAATCAATGGCGCGAACAGAGGAATTTTTGTAATCTCTTTTATGGTCGCCGGTGCCCTGGCATTCTGGGTGCCTGATTGATAGGTGATTGTGTATTTATTGCGATCAAGCATTTCTGGGCGCAGGGCTTGATTGGCAAAGGAGGTCATGCCGATCTCGCCGCGTTCTAATGCCAGACGCAGGCTGGAAGTGCCCCGATACCCGGAAATCCATTTCGCGTTCCAGCCCAGAAATTCAATTCCCCAGGCCGTCATGGTCATCCCTGAACGTGGGAAGCCCGTGACCGAACCCATGGCAACCGGCGGTTTTGATTTATCCATCAAGGCAGCCATTTGATCGTTGCGGATAATCATAAAGGTGCCGCCGATATCAAGCCCGCCAATCAATGTGTAAGTGGCGGGATCATATTTTGATTGGCGCACACGGTAATTGACCGGATCAATTTGAGACCCCGATGCCACCAGAAACGTAAGGCCGTTGGGCTTTACTTGTTGGGCAAAATAATTTTGCGCCTTTAGTCCTTTTGCTCCGGGTCGGTTGGTGACCACGACGCTGGGCTTGCCCGGTAAAAACCTGGCAAAGAACGGTGCCAGCAAACGGGCGGAGGCATCGGTGCTGCCGCCGGGTCTGGAACCGACAATCAAGGTGACCGTTTTGCCCTTGAAGGATGTCATGTCGGCCGCTGTGGCCAGCGTGGGTAACGTGGATGATACGGCCATTGCGGTCAACAGGGCCACGCTGCGAATACTCGCCGAAAGGATAGATGACGCCATTTTTTCTCTCCCTGTCCGATTGATTGAACCGGATTTTATGGTTGGTTTGTTGCAATTCGAAATGACAATTGATTATCAGAAAGTACAGGGTTGCAGCACCCCTGTCCAATGACAATTGGGCTATGCATGTCCGCTTTGCGAAAGGGTTTTTGGAGCAGCTCAAAGGTGCTATGGCCCATTAGGGCGATCCCCATAGCCATAGGTCCACCATAGTTCCCCTATCGGGCGTGGCATCTGTGTATGATCTGTAAAATTGACAAATCCAAGTCACAGAAGATCAATGGCGAAGATCAATGGCATTGTTTGGGCAGCGCATCTTTGTGTTTGTGACTTAATAAAGTCAATATATTCCAATGACTCTACACAATAAATGGCAATTCTGGATTGATCGGGGTGGCACCTTCACGGATGTGGTGGCGCTTTCACCTTCAGGCCTATGCGTGACCGAAAAACTGTTGTCGGACAATCCGGGGCACTACCCGGATGCGGTGATTGAGGCCATGCGCCGGATTTTGGTGCGCGAAACCGGGCTGGCCGCAGACGCGCCCTTGGCAGTCGAGCTGATAGGCTCTGTTCGCATGGGCACGACCGTGGCCACCAATGCGTTGCTGGAACGCAAAGGTGAAAAATTGATTCTGGTCACCACCGAAGGGTTTGGTGACGCCCTGCGCATTGGTTATCAAAACCGCCCTGATCTGTTTGCCCTGGATATCCAGCTGCCGTCTCTTTTGCACGCATCCGTTTTGGAAGTGCCGGGCCGGGTGATGGCCGATGGCACGGAATTAACTCCCCTGAATTTAGAAACGGCACGCATTGGGTTGATGGCGGCCTATGATACGGGGTGCCGGGCGGTGGCCATTGTCTTTATGCATGCCTGGCGGTTTCCAGATCATGAAAATGCAATTGCCGATCTTGCCCGCAAATTGGGCTTTACCCAGATATCGTTGTCCCATGAGATAAGCCCGTTGATGCGGTTTGTTGGGCGTGGCGACACCACCGTGGCCGATGCGTATTTGTCACCGGTGCTGCGAACCTATGTTGATCGCGTGGAAACGCAGCTGGGAAAGGCATCACTTTTGTTCATGCAATCCAATGGCGATCTGACCAGCAGCGCCCGGTTCAAGGGCCGCGATGCGGTGTTATCAGGCCCGGCAGGGGGCATCGTTGGTGCGGTGAAAACGGCAGCGGTCGCTGGCATGGATCACATCATTACCTTCGACATGGGTGGCACATCAACGGATGTCGCCCATTTCGATGGCGACTATGAACGGGTGTTTGAAACCACCATCGCCGGGGTTCGGTTGCGCGCCCCGATGATGGGCATCCATACCGTTGCCGCAGGCGGTGGTTCGGTGCTGCGATTCCATGGTGGGCGGTTTCAGGTGGGGCCTGAAAGTGCCGGGGCGGATCCGGGGCCTGCGTGTTACGGCCGGGGTGGGCCGTTGACGGTGACCGATGCGAATCTTGTTCTGGGCCGTATCCGAACAGAATTTTTCCCGCCCGCATTTGGCCCCAACGCCGATCAATTGCCAGATGTTGATGCAGCCCTTTCTGGCTTTGAGGCCATGGGGGATATCATTCGACAAGAAACCGGCAAAGCCAAGTCGGTGGCTGAAATTGCCGAAGGATTTTTATCCATTGCCATCGATAACATGGCCGCCGCCATCGCAAAGGTTTCAACCCAACGCGGCCATGATGTCACCCGCTACGGGCTGGTCGCCTTTGGCGGGGCCGGGGGCCAGCATGCGTGCCGGGTGGCCGATGCATTGGGGATACATAAAATCATGATCCATCCCATGGCCGGCATGTTATCGGCATTGGGCATGGGGTTGGCCGACATCGGAGAATTGCGCGAAAGCGCAGTAGAGGCAGCGTTTGAGCCAGCCTTGATGGGGGCCTTGAAGGACAAATTTGAAACGATTGAAGCCCAGGCCCGCGAAGCACTTTTGGATCAGGGCCTTGAAGCATCAAGGATTACCGTGATCCGGCATTTGCGCCTCAGGTATGGGGGAACCGACACGGGGTTGATGGTGCCTATAAAGAGTGACGGTGAAGATTATGATGAAATCTGTGCCGCCTTTGCCGATCGCCACAACACCCAGTTCGGGTTTGTTATGGCGGATACCCCGTTGATTGCCGAAGCCGTTTCCGTAGAAGCGGTGGCGGGGCCTGAGATTGATGGCAATGCCCTTTCAATTTCAACAGAGCCATCTGAAGACGCGCCCGAAAAAAAGGTTGCCGTGACTTTTGATGGGGTTGTTCTGGATACGCCGGTCTTTACACGGGCATCGATTTCTAAAATGGCAAACCTGAATGGGCCAGCACTTGTTTCCGAAGATGGCGCGACGACGGTCATTGAACCGGGCTGGCAGGGACACGAAGATGATGGTGGCGCATTGATTCTGGAGCGCAATGCAGAATCTGCGGGCAAATCTTTGGATTCGTGGGACACAGCCCTCCCGGTAGATCCGATCATGCTGGAAGTGTTCAACAATCTGTTTATGTCGATTGCCGAGGAAATGGGGGCCGCACTCCAGAACACGGCCCATTCGGTCAATATAAAGGAGCGTCTGGATTTTTCCTGCGCGGTGTTTGACCCCTCTGCGCAATTGATTGCCAATGCACCCCATATGCCGGTGCATCTTGGGTCAATGGGGGCAGCGGTTCGTGCGGTGATTGATCGCTGGGGGAAAGATGGCAAAGATCAGGCGGCGTTATCGCCCGGTGATGTGTTTCTTCACAACGCACCCTATGACGGGGGCACCCACCTGCCCGATATAACGGTCATTCGCCCGGTCTTTAACCCCGAAGGAGCCATTATCTTTTTTGTGGCGGCGCGTGGGCATCATGCAGACATTGGCGGCACCCATCCGGGTTCCATGCCGCCTCAATCGACCCGCATCACGGAAGAAGGCATTTTATTTTCAGGCGAACGGTTGATTGCAGGCGGTGTCTTTCAGGAAGAATTTATCCGGGGCCATTTGGCCAGTGGCCCATGGCCTGCGCGCAACGCAAACCAGAACATCGCCGATTTAAAGGCCCAGGCGGCGGCTTGTGCGCGCGGCGCCCACGGCCTTGATCGCATGGTGGCGATGTTCGGCTATCCCATGGTCAGGGCCTATATGAACCATGTTCAGGACAATGCCGAAGAAGCCGTGCGCCGCATGATTTCTAAATTAGACGACGGGGAACACACCGTGCCTTTGGATGATGGCAGTTTTATTAAAGTTGCCGTTCGGGTGGACCGAAAGGCCCGATCCGCCGTGGTTGATTTTACCGGAACATCCATTGCGTCCCCCACCAATTTTAATGCGCCCGTTGCTGTGTGTCGGGCGGCTGTGCTGTACACGTTTCGCGCACTGGTGAATGACCCCATCCCGATGAATGATGGCTGCCTTCGCCCCATCACCATCATCATTCCTAAAGGTTCGCTGTTGTCACCCACCCCGCCCGCAGCGGTGGTTGCGGGCAATGTGGAAACATCCCAATGCATCGTGGATGGCTTGTTGGCAGCAACGAACCGTCTGGCAGCGGGGCCGGGCACCATGAATAATTTCACCTTTGGTGATGACACCTATCAATATTATGAAACCATCTGTTCCGGTGCCGGTGCCGGGCCGGGCTTTGATGGGGCTGATGCGGTGCAGACCCATATGACCAATTCACGGCTGACCGATCCAGAAGTTCTGGAATGGCGCTATCCGGTTTTGCTGGAAAGTTTTTCAATCCGCAAAGGATCAGGCGGGCAGGGGAAATATCATGGCGGCAACGGGGTGGTGCGCAGGATACGGTTTTTGGCACCGATGAAAGCAGCCCTTCTTGCCAATCGGCATCGGACCCAACCATTTGGGATCAACGGTGGGGAAGATGGCGCATCGGGTGCGGCCTGGGTGGAACGCATGGATGGCGGGATAGAAAAATTGGGCCCAACAGCAGAGGTTTCCATGGGCAAAGATGATGTGTTTGTGATCCTTACCCCCGGCGGCGGCGGGTATGGGTCTCCAGAAAGCGGTTCTGGAAATTAGAAAGCCATTAAAAAAACCGGTATTTAACTAGCCCAGTTTTGGGCCTTGATCGCTGTCAGGGGAACTTGGGGGATCAGACGGTTCCGGTGCAGATTCCCCTGAAGGGGCCATGTGCTTCGCATCCAGTTCTTTTTTTGCCGCCTCTATTTCCTGATGTTGGGCTTCGCGGTCGATTTTTGTCCGCCCAAATTTGGTGCGGTTTTCCTTAGCTTTGCGCTCTTTTTCGACGTGGGCGCGTTGCTTTCTGAACTGATTGAGATTAATGATGTCGCCCATTGATGATCACACCTTTTAAAAGCAAATTGGCAAGGAATGGCCTCCACCATTTTACCGCCACATTTTACCAATTAGATTAACGCAATTTTATGGTGGAATCGCAAGCCTTGGATCATTGGGAAATAAAAAAAATGGGGATAGGCGTGGCGCCTTGCGTGGTGAACTAAAGTGAAAAAATTTCTGATCAGTGTGGGCATTGCATTTTTAGTCCTGATTGCAGGTGCCTTGGTGGCGCCAAGTTTTGTGGACTGGAATGCGTATCGTGCCGAGATCACATCGCAAGTTCGCAAGGCAACGGGACGCCGCTTGGTCATTGAAGGCCATATCAAGCTGGCAGTTCTGCCGGCCCTGAAACTGTCTGTCACCAACGTCAGGCTTGCCAATCTTGATGGTGCCAAAACCGCAGATATGGCGAAACTGGCGGCCCTTGATGTTCATTTGGCATTATGGCCCTTGCTGGAAGGCAAGGTGGTGGCGCATTCAGTTGTCTTGCGCGGCGCAGAGATCGAGCTGGAACATTTGGCCGATGGCCGGGTGAATTGGGATTTCCCCGGGCTGACCGCTTCTTCGAATGAACCCCCAAATTTTCAAGGTGAAGGTTCGGGTGCCCCCGGGGGGGATGCCATTCGTTTGGACAGGGTGACCATCAAAGGCGGGCGGCTGACCTATCGCGATTCACGCAAACGGACTGTTGAGCGCATTGATGCCATCGATATCCAGATTGCCGCTGCCACCTTAACAGGCCCCTACACAGTAAAAGGGAGCGTGCGGTATCACGGGGTGCCGCTCGATTTTGATTTAAGCACCGGAAAATTTGTTGGTTCAAACCCGGTGGCAGCAACCCTTGCCATGGGCATCGGCAAATCAAAGGTAAAATTTTCTGGCTCCATTGCCGAGGTCCAGAAAAAAGCATCGGTTCGCGGCAAGCTTGAACTATCCGGTCCCGATTTTTCTGCACTTGTATCGAAACTGGCCCGAACGGGTGGGGGTGACTTTGACGGTCATCCTTTCATCGCCAGAAAGTTCACCCTTAATGCTGCCCTGACGGGGCGTGCTCATGAATTTTCCATCAACGACATGGCGCTTGATCTGGATGGTTTGCGGGTGACAGGGGCGGTTGCGGGGACCCTTGGGGCGGTGCCAAAATTTGATGTGACCCTAAACCTCAACCGGTTGGATGCAGCGCCCTGGTTTAAAACGGCGAGCAAGAAGGGCAATGCCAGTGCGGCCCCTAAATCGGGGGATCAACCCTCAAAGCCCTTTTCCCTGCCAGAAGGGTTCCGGGTTAATTTAGACGCGTTTGTTGCGGGGGTTTCCCTCAACAAAGGCGTGCTTCGTAATCTGAGCATCTCGGCCAGACTGAACCGGGGTGTTTTAACCCTTAAAAAGGCCAAGGCCCAAATGCCGGGAAGCACAACACTTTCGCTTTCGGGAAAGCTGTTTGCGGACCGGGATCAACCGCATTTTGAAGGCCGGGTTCGGGGTAAATCTGATGATTTCAGGGCCTTTGCGCGCTGGTTGGGCGGCGATCTTGGGGCGGTGGCACCGGGTCGATTGCGCCGGGTTAAGTACCGGTTTGATATCGGGGCCGCACCAAAACGGGTAGAGATTTACAACACTGATATTCGGTTTGATTCTTCCAGGCTCCGGGGCGGCATGGTTGTTGCCTTGCGCAAACGGATTGGCATTGGCACGCGTCTTGAACTGGATAAGCTTGATCTGGATGCATACATGGGCGGCAAACCCGGGCCGGGGAAAACAACACCTCCATCAGACCAGATTTCGCTTTGGCCCTTATCAAAGGGAAAATCAGGGCCGGGGGTTCTATCGGCCCTTGGTGGGATTGATGCCAATTTCAGGCTTCGTGCGCGGCGTCTGACTTACCGTGGCATGGGGCTTAAAAATGTTGTGTTCGATGGTGCCCTTGTTAAGGGGAACCTCAATATTTCAAAATTAAAGATTGCCAATGTTGCGGGTGCCACGGTTGCCATAAGTGGCGGCATTCAAAATTTGGACTCAAAGCCAGCCCCTGATGTCCGGTTCAAGATTTTGGCAAAAAAATCAGAACGGCTTCTTGATCTGGTGGGGATCAACTTGGCGTCATCGGCGAACCTGCTTTCACCGCTTTCTCTTAAAGGTACGGTGAAGGATGGATCTGAAAAAGATATGGCGTTTGATCTGGCCTTGGCTGCGGGGAAGATCAACATGGGGATGAAGGGCGCGGTTGATCGCTCTGGCATCTTGCCGCGTTTAGGCTTTGACCTGAATATGAACCATCCAGATTTCACCAATTTTGTCGGCCTGTTTGATCCGGGCTTTCTGCCCGCCAAACGTCCCAAAGGGCCATTTTCACTGACGGCCCGTGTTGACGGCGCCGGGCTTGATTTAAAACTGGCAAAGCTTTCCGCCCGTTTGGGTGAGGCACGGCTTCGGGGCAAGGGCAGCCTTGGCTTTATTGGCGGCCCCCGGTTGGTTGTTGATCTTTCGGCCGACGATCTTGTGGCCGATCACTTCTTGGCCCGTGATGAAACATCAGGTGCAACGGGGGATGCAAAAAAGAATTTCCCCGCTCGGCGTTCTAAAAATCCTTCGCGCTGGTCGCGCACGCCTTTGGAACTAGGCTTTCTGAAACAGCTTAATGCGGATATTCGCATTCAGGCCAAAAGTGTTTCCTGGCGTCATTGGCGGGTGGCGACACCGCGCATTGATGCCACCGTGGATAAGGGAACCTTTGATTTGCGGCGTCTTTCTGGAAAAATGGCTGGCGGTAATTTCCTCATGACGGCCTCCATTGCGGCCCCAGCCAAAAAGGGCGCAGCTACCACTGCGCGGCTGGATGTGGATATTTCCCCCATGAACATGAAACAGGCCATGTTTAAAATGACCGACCTTGATATCAAACGAGGCAAGGTTGGCTTTAAGCTGGGTTTAAAAAGCAAAGGCGCCACGGAGGCTGCCTTGATTGAGGGACTATCTGGGTCTGGCATTCTTGAAGCAAGGGATGGCGCATTGCAGGGGTTCAACCTTTCAAAGGTCAACGCGCAGCTTAAATCCCTTGATAAACCGCTGTCTTTTCTGGCCTTGGCATCGACCGCCATGGCTGGGGGCACCACGAAATTTTCCAGTTTAAAGGGGAATTTCAAAATCAAAAAAGGTGTCATTCGTTCCGATGATCTGACGCTGGTGGCCGATGGGGGCACCGGGCAGGGAAAAATGGTGCTTAATTTGCCGCTCTGGTGGATTGATACCAATGCCAATTTCCGGCTTTCGGGCAATGCCAAGGCCCCGCCTTTTGGCATTGCCATTCGGGGCAATCTGGATGCGCCCGCCCGAATTTTGAAAATGAACGCCCTTCAAAATTGGCTCAGTGCCCAGGGCGCCGCCAGCGTGCTGCGAAGCCTGCTGAAGGTTCGCAAAAAAACACAGCCCAAAACTGCCCCCCAAACACAGCCCGCAACCGGGACCCAGCCGGCGCCTCAGCCGCCCGCCACACAACCGGCACCAAAGGCCGATCCGCGCGATTTATTCTTGCGCGGCATTCTGGATATTTTGAAAAAACAGTAATCCCGCCGGGATGATCGCCCTGCGCGGTTTGGTTCAGGCGGATTTTAGCCGAGCCAGAACATAAAGCCTGAGCGCGCTGGATAGGTTGGGCGGCGGATCGTCTGATGGGGTGGCGGCCATTCGGGCCTGATCGATTTCTGTGACCAATTGCGCGATGGATTTTTTGTCATCGATCGCGGCGCGTTTGATCTCTGCCCAGAATTCATCTTCGATAGAAATCGATGTGTCATGGCCGTTGATGCGAATGCCGTGGCGACGCAAACCCATGGGCCTAGGCTTTTTTCTTTTTCCGGGCCACCCGGTCCAGAAATGCAACCATGACCTTGATGGCCTCAGTCAGGTTCTGTTCTTCGGTGCGCCCGGATAGTTTGCGTGGCTTGAATGAATGTTCGCCATCGCCCAGATAATGCAGTTTTATTTTACGGTCGAGCCCAAAGCCCTTGATCTCGTCGCGGGTGCCAAACGGGTCGCGCTCACCCTGGACAATCAGGGCAGGGGTTTTGATTTTTTTAAGATGATCGGTGCGCACGCGGTCGGGTTTTCCCGGCGCGTGAAACGGATAGCCAAGACAGATCAGCCCGCGCACGCCCAAATCATCGGCCCCCATAGATGCGATGCGCCCGCCCATGGATTTACCGCCGATCACCAGATTGTCTGGGCCCAGTTGTTTGGCCACGTCTTCGAAGGTCTGGATCAAGACAGGCGCGCGATCGGGGGGGCGTTTTTTGCCATCCACCCGGCGCTTTTGCATATAGGGGAATTCAAACCGGGCAACGCGGTAACCACCATCCCCAACGCCTTTGGCGATGGTGGTCATAAAGATGTGATCCATGGGCGCACCGGCACCATGGGCCAGCGCCAATGTCAGGGGGGCATCTTTCGGGCCGGTATACAGGAACTTCAACGAACTACGCCTTGCCGGTGACAGACAGGGCAGCAAAGAAATCATTGCCCTTGTCATCGACAACAATAAAGGCCGGGAAATCGACCACGTCAATTTTCCACACCGCTTCCATGCCCAATTCCGGATACTCCAGAACCTCTACCTTTTTAATGCAATCTTGTGCCAATCGTGCAGCGGGCCCGCCGGTCGATCCCAGATAAAACCCGTGATGGGTTTTGCAGGCGTTTGTCACCTGTGGTGATCGGTTGCCCTTGGCCAGCATGATCATAGAGCCACCATTTTTCTGGAATTGTTCGACATAGGAATCCATGCGCCCCGCCGTGGTTGGGCCAAACGCACCCGATGCCATGCCTTTGGGTGTTTTGGCAGGGCCTGCGTAATAGACCGGATGGTCTTTCATGTATTGCGGCATGGGATCGCCCGCATCTAGGCGTTCTTTAATTTTGGCATGGGCAATATCGCGCGCGACCACCAATGGCCCGCTCAGCGACAACCGGGTTTTGACCGGGTGTTTTGACAGTTCCGCCAAAATATCGGCCATGGGTGCGGCCAGGTCGATCTTCACCACGTCGCCCGAAAGCGTGCTTTCATCAATGTCTGGCATGAAGCGGGCGGGATCGGTTTCCAATTGTTCCAGAAACACGCCTTCTGCGGTGATACGGCCCAAAACCTGTCGGTCGGCAGAACAGCTGACGCCAATGCCCACCGGGCAGCTGGCCCCGTGGCGGGGCAGGCGGATGACGCGCACATCGTGGCAGAAATATTTGCCGCCAAATTGTGCGCCGATGCCGTTTTGCTGGGACAGTTTTAAAACCTGTTCTTCCAAATCCCGGTCCCGAAACGCGTGGCCGTCTTCGCTGCCCGTATCGGGCAACCCATCCAGATAATGGGTGGATGCCAGCTTCACCGTTTTCATGGTCAATTCTGCGGAAGTGCCGCCAATGACAATTGCCAGATGATAGGGCGGGCAGGCGGCAGTCCCCAATGTCTTCATCTTTTCGTCGATAAATTTCAACAGGCTTTCGGGGTTCAACAACGCCTTGGTTTCTTGATAGAGGAAACTTTTGTTGGCCGAACCACCGCCCTTGGCGACGAACAGGAAATCATAGGCATCACCCGTCGTCCCATACAGGTCGATCTGGGCGGGAAGGTTGGTGCCGGTATTGACCTCTTCATACATGCTAAGCGGCGCCAATTGGGAATAGCGTAAATTATCTTCGGCATAGGTTTTGGCAATGCCTTCGGCCATGCGGGCTTCGTCATCGCCAGCCGTCATAACCCGGTGGCCGCGCTTGGCCATAACAATGGCCGTGCCGGTATCTTGGCACATGGGCAACACGCCACCTGCGGCAATGGATGCATTTTTCAACAATTCATAGGCAACGAAGCGGTCATTGTCCGATGCTTCATCGTCGTCAAATATCTTTGCGATCTGGCCCAGATGTTCGGAACGCAGGTAATGGGCGATATCGAAAAAGGCTTCTTTCGCCAACAGTGTCAGGGCTTGGCCATCGACTTCTAATACCGGCTCTCCATTATAGGTGCCGGTTTTCACGAAATCAGATGTCAGCTTTCGCCACGGTGTGTCCTGGGGGGCCAGGGGGAACATTTTGTGGTGGGTAAAATTCGTCATGACGTGTGCGTTTCTTATTTTTTGTCCCGGAACGTATCAAGGGAGACAACGTTTTCGGATTTGGGCTTTTCGGTGTCTGTATCTTCCGGGGCTGGCGCTGTGGTCGCCGTCTGTTCTTGCGGGTCTGGTTGTTCGGGGCCTGCCTGTTCTGGGCCCAATTGTTCGTCGGCATTGGATGCCATGCCAGGGTTGGCAATTTCTTGTTGGAACTGAAGGCCAAAATTGACCGAAGGATCAACAAACCGGGTCACGGCGGCGTAGGGAATGTGCAATGCCTGGGGTTTGCCGTCAAAGGTCAACTCGATGGAAAAGGCATCTTCGCCAACATCCAAATTCCAGAATTTATGTTGGATGACGATGGTCATTTCTTCCGGGTACTGCGCCTTCAGATGGGCCGGGATTAGCACGCCGTCCCCATGGGTCAGGAACCCGATATAAAAATGGTGTTCGCCGGGCAGGCCATATTGGGCGGCAACGTGCAGCGAATCACGCATCACGCTGCGCATCGCGGCATCAACCATGTGATCATAATGTAGGGAATCATCAACCATGGTCTATTTATACATGGAACCATCCCCCCCGTCATCCCACAGGGCACCGGTTTCTAAAGGTTATTTTTGCAGCGCTTTTTGCAGGCGCGCAGTAAGTGTCACTTGACAGACCGGGACGTAATCCCATAGGCTTTTGCCAGCATCGGTTTAATGCCGATCAGCTTCCCCGCATCCCCCGTATCCCCCGCAGCGTGTTCGCTTGCGGGTTTTTTTGTATCTGAAATTCAACCCAACCCCTAAAAGGCCCCGCAATTGCCGGGCCTTTTTTTTATAGGAGTCCTGCAATGACCGAACACCCTGACAAAACCCGCCGCAAACGTCTGGCCCATGGTGGCCTGGCGCAGATGATGCGTGAAGACCCCCGCTACTTTGATAGCAATGCCCCGGAACATTCCGGCATGGTC